>JANYBR010000124.1 GCA_025360685.1 Pseudomonadota bacterium | reverse complement strand
CGTGGCGATGCGCAGCTCGAAACCGAACTTGACCGCGGCATGCACCCAGGAGGCCTGGACGTTGTTGGAGTCTCCAGTCCACGCAACCTTGCGGCCCTTGATGCTGCCCTTCTTCTCCTCGAACGTCATCACATCGGCCAGCACCTGGCAGGGATGCGACAGCTTGGTCATGCCGTTGATCACCGGCACCGAGGCGTTCTCCGCCATCTCGTGCAGCATGTCCTGATCGAGCGTGCGGATCATGATGACGTCCACATAGCGCGACATGACGCGCGCCGTGTCGGCCATGGTCTCGCCGCGGCCGAGCTGCATCTCCGCGCCGGTCAGCATCAAGGTCTTGCCGCCGAGCTGCTGCATGCCGACATCGAACGAGACCCGCGTGCGCGTCGACGGCTTGTCGAAGATCAGCGCCAGCATCTTGCCGACGAGCGGCTTGTCGGCATCGAGCTGGCCGCGCGAAACTTGCGCCCGCGCCTGTTTGCGCTTGCGCGCATCGGCGATGAGCTGGTTGAGCGTGGCGGAATCGAAATCGCTGAGATCGAGGAAGTGTTTCACCGCCCCGACCCGCCCTGAAGGTGCGTTCATGCCGCCACCGTCTTCTTCGCCGTGTCGAACTCGGCAGCCGCATCGGACAGCAGCTTGATCGCGTCGCGCACCTGGTCTTCGGTCACGATCAGCGGCGGCAGCAGGCGCACGACATTGTCGCCGGCGCCGATGATCAGCAAGCCGTGCTTGCGCGCCGCGGTGACGAAGTCGGTGTTCGGCACGCGCATTTTGAGGCCCAGCATCAAGCCCTGGCCGCGCAACTCCTCGAATACGGACGGATGTTCCGCGATCAGGCCGGCGAGTTGCTGGCGCATATAGCTGCCGACCGTCTGCACATGCTCGAGGAAACCGGGCGCGAGCACCATGTCGATCGCCGCGTTGCCCACCGCCATGCCGAGCGGATTGCCGCCATAGGTCGAGCCATGCGTGCCGGGCGTCATGCCCTTGGCCGCTTCGGCCGTGGCGAGACAGGCGCCGAGCGGAAAGCCGCCGCCGATGCCCTTGGCCACGCACATAATGTCGGGCGTCACGCCGAGACCTTCATAGGCGAAGAATTTTCCGGTGCGACCGACGCCGCACTGGATCTCGTCGAATATCAACAGCATGCCATGCGCATCGCAGATGCGGCGCAGGGCGCGCAGGAACTCCGGCGCCATAGGCTGCAGACCGCCCTCGCCCTGGATCGGCTCGATCATCAAGGCCGCTGTGGCCGGCGTGATCGCCGCTTCGAGGGCCTTCAGATCGTTCGGCGCAACCTGGTCGAAGCCCTGAACCTTTGGTCCGAAGCCCTCCAGGTATTTTTCCTGACCGCCGGCCGCGATGCCGGCCAAGGTCCGGCCATGGAACGCGCCGGTGAAGGTGATGATGTGGAAGCGCTCGGGATGGCCGCTCACATAATGATAGCGTCGCGCCATCTTGAAGGCGCATTCGCACGCTTCCGCGCCGGAATTGGTGAAGAACATGGTATCGGCGAAGGTGTGCTCGACCAGCTTTTTCGCCAGCGATTCCTGGCCCGGCACGCGATACAGGTTCGAGGTGTGCCACAACCGATTCGCCTGTTCGCTCAACGCAGCGATCAATTTGGGGTTGGCGTGGCCGAACGCGTTGACCGCGACGCCGGCGCCGAAGTCCAGATATCGCTTGCCATCCTCGGCGAAAAGGTAGGCACCTTCGCCGCGGACGAACGCGACATCCGCCCGGTTGTAGGTTGGCAGCACCGAGGGAAACACTGGACTCTCCATGGCTTGAATGGCTTTGGGCCTGTGGACAATCGTAGGCGATTGCGCCGGACTTATCCGCCGAAAGTCAGTATCGCACAAGCGAATGGCTCCTATGCGGCTGAGTCGCCATGTTGTGGACAAGGGGTTGGGCGTAGCAGCCAAGGCTTGTGCAGCGTATAATGCGCGATACGATATCTTGTGGCAGAGGCCCTGAGGGAGCTCTTTTAATGACCCAATTGATGAATTGGACCGACGATCGCGTCGAGCAGCTCAAGAACCTTTGGACTGAGGGGCTTTCGGCGAGTCAGATCGCCCGCGCTCTCGGCGGCGTCACGCGGAACGCGGTCATCGGCAAGGTGCATCGCCTGGGACTGGCCGGACGGGCGAGTCCGTCGCGCAGTGAGCGGCCGCGCCTGCCGATGGCGCCGAAGGTGTCGATGCGCACGCATGTGCCTCCGGCACCGATCGTGGAAGAGGATCCGCTGACGTTCGACGACGGCAGCCACGCGACCGTGCTGACGATCAACGATCGCATGTGCCGCTGGCCGATCGGCGATCCTTCGGCGGACGAGTTCCACTTCTGCGGCCGCAGTCCCAAAGGCGGCTCGCCCTATTGCGAGGCGCATGCACGCAAGGCCTACCAGCCGCAGCAGCAACGCCGCGACAAAGGGCGGATGGCGGGCTGACGCCTGCGGGGTCCGCCCGAACGATGCGGAGCGTGCCGGTAATGCCGGCACGTATCCGTCTTTCTCTAAAATTTACATCGTATGAACCGCGTCGCCGCGGTAGTTGGAGCAAATGACTTCGGCGCGCGCAAGCCATGCAGTCGTTGACGCTGGCGTCACACAGACAATTCTGGGCATCTATCGTGGCGCGATTGCATCAGGAGACGGCAGAGTATGGCCAACCTCAATGTGTCGCCGACCTTGATCCGTCGCGCGTTGCGCGTGGGACTGGCCGTCGTGGCTGGCGTACTCGTGTTGGCCGCCGGGGCACTCGGCTATCGCGCATGGCGGCAGCACGAAAATTCTCTCGCCCTGGCGATCGACCCGAAAACCGGCGTCGAGGAGACGATGTTTGTTCCCCTCGGTGGCGTACCGCAATGGATACAAATCCGTGGCGACGATCGCAGGAATCCGGTGTTGCTCTTTGTCCATGGCGGGCCGGGGGGGACCGTGTCGCCCGTTTCGTCCTTGCTGCGGCCATGGGAGAAATACTTCACCGTCGTGATGTGGGATCAGCGCGACGCCGGCAAGACATTCGTACGCAACGGCGCCGTCAGAGAAATGTCCCTCCCGCGCGTGGCGCAGGACGGCATCGAGCTGACGCAGTTTCTGTGCCGTCGCCTCGGCAAGCGAAAGATCATCGTGCTCGGTCATTCCTGGGGAACGATGGTGGGACTGAGCATGGTGGTCAGTCGGCCCGATCTGTTTTCCGCCTATGTGGGCACGGGACAGGTCGTCTCCATCGCGGAAAAAGAACCCGTCATCTACGCGCGCACGATGGCGAGGCTGCGCGCCGCACATGACGAAGACGGCATCCGCAGGCTGAGCGCATCCGGCGCACCGCCCTATCGCACGGATCATCAAATGGTGGTCGAGCGCGCGATGTCCGAGCGCACCGACATCCCGAGCGAACGCGATATACTGCGCGACTTACTTCCGGTGGCCCTGGTCGCCCCCGACTGGTCGCTTTTGGATCTCTATTTGAGCCTGCAGGCGCCAGAACCTGCCGAGGAGGCGACGTTTGATGCGGACGCGTCCTATGATGCGCGCCAGTTCGCAACGGAGCTTCGGCTGCCCTTCTTCATCATCAACGGGGCGCTCGACCACATCACGCCGACA
The DNA here is from genome assembly GCA_025360685.1 of Pseudomonadota bacterium. GTDB lineage: Bacteria > Pseudomonadota > Alphaproteobacteria > Micropepsales > Micropepsaceae > Rhizomicrobium. Next base: position 5,206 of record JANYBR010000124.1, on the reverse strand, counting down.
GACCTGGCAAAGCGCTATTTCGACAAGGTGCACGCGCCGCAGAAGCAGTTCGATGTGCTGAACGGGGTCGGGCACAGCGCCGTGCTCACCGAGCCGGACGTGTTCCTGCATGAGCTCGTCACGCGCGTGCGCCCGGTTGCCATGATGCCTGCCGGCGAAACAAAGTAAGCCAAGCCTCCTTGCCTCGCAAAGGGGCGCAGCGGCGAGAGACATCTTGCTAGTGGCAAAGTAATCGCGTTTCCTCGCACTCCTACCCGAGTCGAGGAACGCGATGACCAGCATCTACGATTTTTCGGCCAAGTCCCTGCAGGGCAAGAACGTGTCGCTTTCCGACTACAAGGGAAAGACGCTGCTCATCGTCAACACGGCGAGCAAATGCGGATTCACGCCGCAATATGAGGGGCTCGAAAAGCTCTACGAGAAATTGCACGAGAAGGGACTGACCGTCCTTGGCTTTCCGTGCAACCAGTTCGGCAAGCAGGAGCCCGGCTCGGCCGAAGAAATCGGCGCCTTCTGCCAGATGAATTATGGCGTGAGCTTTCCCATGTTCGACAAGATCGAGGTCAACGGACCAAACGCGCACCCTCTGTACGGTTATCTGAAGGGCGAGCAACCGGGTGTCCTCGGCACCACGAACATCAAGTGGAACTTCACCAAGTTCCTGGTCGACAAATCCGGCAAGGTCGTCGATCGCTTCGCGCCGATGACCAAACCCGACGAAATCGAGAAGTCGATCGAGAAGGTTCTCTGAAGTAATGCGCGAGCGCTGGACGCGCACGACGCCATTCGTGCAGATCGGCGAGGACGAGGCCGCGGAGCTGATCCGCCCCGCGCTTGGCGATGTGACGATCGCCCGCATCGAGCCGATCGGCGGTGGCCATTCCAACACGAATATTCGGGTCGATCTGAAGTCTGCGCCGCATTGCGTGGTGCTGCGGCTCTACCAACGCGATCCCGCTGTGGCGCGCAAGGAAGCCGCGATCGCGCGCCTCGTCTCCGGCAAAGTGCCCGCGCCGCGCTACCTGCACACTGGTGAGCATCTTGGCCGGACCTATGCCGTGGTTGAATTCGTCGAAGGAGAGACACTTGCGTCGGCGGCGAAGCGTGCGAGCGCCGACGAACTCTCAAACCTCGGACGGTTGGTCGGCGCTGCGCTGGCCGCGATCCACAGTTTCACTTTCGATCAGGCCGGTTTTCTGGACGGCGATTTGAAAATCACGCCGTTCCCGGCCGGCTTCGCGCTATCGGGCTTTCTGGAAACCTGTTTGAGCGGCCTTGGCGGAGAGCGGCTGGGACGGGAACTGGCCGCCAGGGTCATGGCGTTCGCCAAACAAAATGAGAAACGCCAGGACGTCTGGAACAGGCCGGCGCGCCTCACCCACTTCGACTTCGGCGGCACGAACATTCTCGTGCGCAGCGACGGATCGCTCAAGGTCGCCGGCATAGTCGACTGGGAGTTTGCAGCCGCAGCCTCGCCCGCCGCCGATTTCGGTAATCTGTTGCGGCCGCCGCTGGGCACGATGCCGGGTTTCGTGTCTGGCGTCGAACAAGGCTATCGCGATGGCGGCGGCTTTCTGCCCGACGATTGGCGCGAACTCACGCGCATCGCGGACATGGGTGCCTGGGCGGAATTCCTGACACGGCCCACCATCAGCGAACAGGTGATCGAAGAGGCGCGGAATTTTCTCAGCGATATTACGTCCGGCAGCACCCCCTAGTGTCATGGCCCGTTGGAAACGAAGTGAACTAACTCGCCATCGCCGCGTCGTCGAGCGAGTAGCCGGCGGAGCGCACGGTGCGGATCGGATCGCGCACGCCCTCGACATTGAGCGCCTTGCGCAAACGGCCGACATGCACGTCCACGGTGCGCGCCTCCACGTAAACGTCCGAGCCCCACACCGCATCGAGCAGCTGCTCGCGGCTGAAGACGCGGCCGGGATGCTGGATCAGGTGATCGAGCAGCTTGTACTCGGTCGGGCCGAGATGGACTTCCTTGCCAGCGCGGCGCACGCGATGAGCAGCGCGATCCATCTCGATGTCGCCGATGGCCACCGTGTCGGGCGCCAGGCTCGGACGGATGCGGCGCATCACGGCGCGCAGCCGCGCCAGGAGCTCGGTCATCGAGAACGGTTTGGTCAGATAGTCGTCGGCGCCGGTATCCAGGCCGCGGATGCGATCGGTTTCCTCACCGCGCGCCGTGAGCATGATGATCGGAACGTTGCGCGTCTCCTGGCGTCCACGCAGGCGGCGGCAGACCTCGATGCCGGAAAGCTGCGGCAGCATCCAGTCGAGCACGACCAGATCGGGCTTTTCCTCGGCCGCGACCAGCAAGGCTTCCTCGCCGTCCTGCGCTTCCAGCACGCGATAGCCCTCGCGCTCCAGATTGTAGCGCAGCAACGTGATCAGGGCGCCCTCGTCTTCGGCAATCAGGACGGTCGGCTTCAGGCTCATGCTTTTCTCTCGAAGGGCACGCTGGTTTCGCTGGTGGTGTCGGCCTTGGGCCGTTCGTTCGACAGATGGTCGGCGCGCACCATGTGATAGACGACTTCGGCGATGTTGGTGGCGTGGTCGCCACTGCGCTCGATGTTCTTGGCGATGAACAAAAGATGCGTGCACAGCCCAATGGTGCGCGGATCCTCCATCATGTAGGTCAGAAGCTCGCGGAACAGGCTGTTGTAGATTTCGTCGATCTCCGGATCCTGTTTCCACACCGCCTCGGCGGCTTCGGCGTTGCGATCGGAATAGGCGTCGAGCACCTGCTTGAGCTGCGCCAGCGCCTGCTTGCCCATGCGCGCCAGCGAGGCGGTCAGGCGGATCGGCGGCTCGCGATTGAGAACAATGGCCCGCTTGGCGATGTTCTTGGCCAGATCGCCGATGCGTTCGAGCTCGCTGGCGATCTTGATCGCGGCCAGGGTCTCGCGCAGGTCCACCGCCATGGGCTGGCGCAAGGCGAGAAGTTTCAAGGCACGATCTTCGATGTCGAGCTGCATCTCGTCGATGCGCTTGTCGCCGCCGACGGCGTTCTCGGCCAGCATGGTGTCGCGCCGCGCGATGGCGTCGACCGCATTGGCGAACTGGGCTTCGGCAAGGCCGCCCATCTGCGCGATGGCGGCAGACAGCGCCTCGAGCTTCTCGCTGAATGCCTTGACTGTGTGTTCGCTCATCTGGCCTGCCCGACTCGGGACTCCTTCGCGCACTGCGTCACTAACCCCTCACAAATATGGGTATGCGACAGTTTTATAACAGTTCCGTGACAGTGCTGTCTGCCGGCGCGCTCGGCAACAGGACGGTAAACGCGCTGCCTTCGCCGGCGCGGCTCTCGATGGTCAGGCGGCCCTGATGGCGGTTGACGATGTGCTTGACGATCGCAAGGCCGAGGCCCGTGCCGCCCTTTTCCCGGCTGCGCTTGACGTCGACACGGTAGAACCGCTCGGTCAGCCGGGGCACCGCGTCGGACGCGATGCCTTCGCCATCGTCGCGCACCACGGCGGACAGCATCGTGCCGGCGCCGCGTCCGCCTGCTCCCGGCACCGTCGTGAGCGTGACCCAGACATGGCCGCCCGACCTGCCGTACTTGATGGCGTTGTGGATCAGGTTCTGGAACAGCTGGATGAGTTCGTCGCGCTCGCCGATCACCAGCGGCAGGTTGGGTGCCGCGGACACTTCGATCGCGATGTCGTCGATCTTCGCGAGTGGCATGAGCGCGGCGCTCGCCTCGCTGACAATGGCCTCGAGCGACACTATTGCGGACGGGCGGACATGCTCGTTGAGCTCGATCCGGGTCAACGACAGGAGGTCTTCGATAAGACGGCGCATACGCCCGGCCTCGACGCTCATGATGTCGAGAAACCGGTCGCGGGCCTGGACATCGTCGCGGGCGTGGCCCTTGAGCGTGTCGATGAAGCCGGTCACGGCGGCCAGTGGCGTGCGCAGCTCATGGCTGGCGTTGGCGACAAAGTCGGCGCGCATCTGCTCGGTGCGCTTGATCGCGGTCAGATCGTGCAGGAGCAGGCTCGTCACGGGCGGCTCCGACGTCATGCGCGCGACATAGGCCTGGTACGTGCGTTCGACTGGCACCGGCACGGTGAACTCGAACGAAGAGGCCTCGCCGCTGGCCGAGGTTTGCTCGATAGCAGTGAGGACGGACGGCGTGCGCAGCAGCAGCGAGACATGTTTCTTCTCGGGCCCGACACCAATCACGGTGTACATCGCGCTGTTGGCGAACAGCACGCGGCCGCTCTCGTCGAGCAGCATCAACGGATCGGGAAGCTGGCCCAGCACCTCGCGCGCCAGCGGTGACAGAAAACTCTCGGCGCTGCTGCTGAGTTCGACGCGCTGTTCGCGCAGGAACAGCCGTCCCTGACGAGCAATGTAAGAAACCAGCAATGCGCTCAGCAGAAGTCCCGCCGCAGTGAGCCAAACCGCCTGGCCACCACTCCAGCGGAACAGCACTGCGGCCAGGCCGAGGCCAGCCAGCGCCGGCCAGAGGAAGCGTGCAACACCACTCCAATAGGTTTCAGGATCGTCCATGGGGCTCTTGATTCAGGAACCCCATCATACGCGTTTTCGTGACGCTTTAGTCCTTGCGCATCAGACCGTTGATTTCGGGATTGGCAAGCGGCCCTTCATTGAAGGGCTCGGAGCGGCCCTCGGCGAGAAACGCCTTGGCCAGTGCCAATGTCCGATTGAGCACGAGCTTGCCGATGCCCGAGCCGGCGCTGAGACGGCGCACGCCGAGCTTCTGCAAGCTCGCGCCGTCGGGCAATCCCGGCCAGGCGAGAAGGTTGAGCGGCAGGACCACGGCCTTCACCAGCGTCGCAATCGCCGCCGCATCGGTTACCGCCGGCGCGAAGATCGAATTCGCCCCGGCCTCGCGATAGAGCCGGGCGCGCGCGACGGTCTCGTCATAAGCGCGGTCCGCGGGCACGAGCCGGCGCAGATAGGTGTCAATGCGAGCGTTGACCCATAGTGCCACCCCGGCGCGCCGTGCGGCGGTCGCCAGGTTCTCGATCTTGCGGGCCAGCAGGTCGGGCGGATCGTTGCCGTCCTCGATGTTGATGCCGACGGCGCCAGCCTCGACGATGCGCGCCACGGTCGTTGCCGCGGTCGCGGCGTCCTGTGCATAGGCGGACTCGATGTCGGCGGAGACCGGGATTTTCACCACACGAGTCATCTCGCGCACGCTGGCAAGCAAGGTGTCGAACGG
>JANYBR010000442.1 GCA_025360685.1 Pseudomonadota bacterium | reverse complement strand
AACCCAGATCCTGTCCCGACTGACCCATGGAGCGTCCCGCGCGGCCAAGATCATTCGGCGCCGGAATTTTCTGATCGCCGAGTCCTTTCAGGATTTCACCGAGCTTGTTCTGGAGGCCGTTCTGTTCGGTCTGCAGATCCTTGGGTTTGATCGCCTCGCCTTGCTGGCCGCGGAATGTCTTGTCGAGGAGGCCGCGCTGCTTGCCCATCAGATCGCCGAGGCCCTGGATGGCATCGTGCAACGCCTTGCTCTGCGGATTGTTTGCCTGACCGTTGCCGCCGCCGGCGCCCGAGCCGCCGAGCCGCAGATTCTCAAGCAGGTTTTGCAGCAGGGCCAGCAATTGCTGCGCCTTGGCGCGGTCGCCCGATTGCGCCAGTTGCTGGATCGCCTTCAGCAGAGTTTGCAGGTCGCTTTGGCTGAGCACCTTCGCATCGGGCGACGGCGGACCGGGGCTTTCCGACGGATTGGCCGCAAGTGCCCGCATGTAACGCTGCATGGCGTCGTTGTAGCGCTGCAGCAATTCGTCGATCACATCCTGCGGCGCACCCTGGGCGAGCGCCTGTGCCAGCATCGCCTGCAGGCGGCGCAACTCCTCCGCGGCAGAGAGCAGCCCGCCGCGTTCGATCCCGATCGCGATCTGCCATAACAGGCTCTGCACATGGTCGATTTCCTCGCCATGCTTGGCCGTCGCCAGCGCCCAGCGCGCCGCGCGGATGCCGGTATAGACGCCAGAATTGTTGGCATAAAAAATCTGCGGCGCGATGGTCAGCGCATCCAGCATCTTGACCACATGGCCTCGATCCTGCTGCGTCGCGCTGGTGGCGAGAATCTGGCGCTGCTCGATCAGTGCGCGCGACAGCGGATTGGTGAAGACGCGCGCCGGAAGAGTGTACTGCACGGGCGTGGTCGATGCGGTCTGACCCGCGCCATCCTGTGCCTGCAAGATGATGTCGACGTTCAATCCCGCATAGGGATGAGCGGTCAGATCGCGGAAGGTGGTTTGCGTGACGGACTTGTCGGATGCCCCCGGCAGCGGCAGATCGACGATCAGCGGCGCGCCGTGCTTGCCGTGCGGCTTGATGATGGCGCGCACCGAAGTGACGCCATAGTCGTCGCCGGCCTTGAAGGAGAGTTTCAGCGCGGCATGTTCGGTCTTGCCCGGCGAACCCGAGAACGCAATCGACGGTGGCTTGTCCGAGACAGCGACGATCGTCCAGTCGCCGATGGAGCGTCCGCCGCTGCGCACGCGCACATGGGCGTCGCCGTTCACATGCCAGGTCGCGGCGTATTCGCCCTGCGCGCCGGAAAATCCGTTATCCGAGTCGGTCAAGGAATCCAGCAACAAGCCCGGCGTGTGACCTGCGCCATGGACGCGCAAATTCAGGATCGAGCCCGCCGGCACGGCAATGTTCAGGCCGTCCGTGAGATAGACCGGCGCAAGTCCGGTGTAGGGCGGTGGGTCGATCCAGGCGTCGACGGTCGCTGCTGCCCCGCTTCCCGAATCGGTGAAGCCGGCCCACAATCTGCGGCTCCAGTCGGGGCCGGCTACGAAGATTGCCCCGGCAAGGAGCAGCAGAACGATGAAGCGCAGTGCGCGCGGATCGCGTTTGGCGAGTCCGGGCGAGGGCAGCGCGAGCCTGAAGCGGCCGATGCCCGCCAGGCGTTGCGCCAGATGCAGCTGCCACAATTCCTCGGCCCAGGAATCGCCAAGGCCGGCAGCCATCGTGTCATTCGCCTCGGAGATGGGCCGATGAGCGAGGTTGCTGCTGCGCTCCAGCCGGCGCGCGCCGTCGATCCAGCCCGGCAGCTGCACGCCGCGAAAGGAGAAATAGAGCGACAGGCCAATTAGGGTGATGGTCGCCGACAAGATCAGCGCGTGGACGATCCAGGGCAGGGGCGCAAAAAATTCGAGCAGGGCCGCCGCTATGAAGAGTCCCGCAATGCCGCTCGCCGGCCACAATGCAGGCCAGGCGCGCTCCCACAGCAGCGCGGCGCGTGACAGCGCGACATAGCGGGCAGTCTTTTCAGCCCGCGAGCCAGTCTGGAATTCGCTCGGATCCGAGTAGCGCGTCATCATCCGTTCTTGGCCGCACCACGCTCCACAATTCGCCCTTGACGAGAACTTCGGGCGCAGGCGGCCGCGCATTGTAAGCCGAAGACATCACCGCGCCATAGGCGCCCGCCGTCAGGATCGCCACCAGATCGCCGGATTTCAGCTGCGGCAGTTCGCGATCGGCGGCAAAGATGTCCGATGTTTCGCACACCGGCCCCACCACGTCATAACGCTGGCGCGCCGCATCGGGCGAGGGTTCGTTGATACGCACGATCTCGTGATGGGAGTCGTATAGGGCGGGCCGGATCAGATCGTTCATGCCCGCGTCGACGATGGCAAAGGTCTTGCGCTCACCCTGTTTGATGTAGAGCACGCGCGTGACCAGGATTCCGGCGTTTGCCGCGATCAGCCGGCCCGGCTCCAGGATCAGCTGGCAGCCCAGCGCCTGGGTCACTCTGGTCGCCATCTTGCCATAGGCGGACGGGTCGGGCGGCGGTTCGTTGTTCTGGATATAGGGCACGCCGAGCCCGCCACCGAGATCGAGCCGGGCGATGGTATGTCCGTCGGCGCGCAGCCGTGCCGCGAGTTCGACAACCTTTCCGAACGCGGTCTCAAAGGGTTGCAGATCGACGATCTGGCTGCCGATATGGACGTCGATGCCGACGATCTGGATACCCTTCAGCTTCGCGGCCAGCGCATAGGCGCTGCGGGCGCGACTCCAAGGAACGCCGAACTTGGTCTCGGCCGTACCCGTGGTGATCTTGGCATGCGTTCCGGCATCGACGTCGGGGTTCACGCGGATGGTGATCGGCGCGGTCGCGCCCGTCGCGCTCGCGACTTCGCTCAGCGCTTCCAGTTCCGGCTCGCTTTCGACATTGAACTGGTAGATGCGCGCATCCAGCGCCAGTTTCATTTCGGCTCTGCTCTTGCCGACGCCGGAGAAGACGATGCGCTCGCCGGGGATGCCGGCATGCAGCGCCTTCTTGAGCTCGCCGCCCGAGACGACATCCGCCCCGGCGCCGAGCCGGCCCAAGGTCTTCAGCACCGCGATGTTGCCGTTCGCCTTGACCGAGAATGCGACCAGAGTGCCCTTCGGAAACGAATCCGCGAAGACGCGATAGTGCCGCTCCAACGTCGCGGTCGAATAGCAATAGAACGGCGTGCCGACTTTCTCGGCCAGCGCGTCCAGGTCGACGGCTTCCGCGTGAAGCACTCCGCCGGAATAGGAAAAGTGATTCATCGCGTCTGCTGCTGCGGCGGCTTGGAAGGATCCTTCTCGCCCTTGGGCGAAGGCTTGCCGTCGGGCAGGACGAGATCGTTCTTCACGCCGCAGCCGGCGAGCGCGAACGCGAGTGCGAACACCAAAATCAGCGCTGCTTTGGATCTTATAGAGTCGCTCAAAACCGTCATCGTCCGGCCCACGCTGTCGCTAAGGCCTATGCGGGCGACCCATCTTTCTTCACTCAAAAAAGGAATCTGGGTTGCCCGCATGAAGCGGGCAATGACGGAAGTGGGATGAGCGTGAAATGATTCTCTATGCAGCTTCATTTCAGCTTCTCTTTCCAGAAGCGCAGTTGCTCGCGTACCCGGTCGGGCGCGGTGCCGCCGTAACTCATGCGCGCCCTGACCGAGGCTTCGAGCGGCAACACTGCGAACACGTCGTTGGTTATGCCCGGCTCGATGGACTGCATCTCGGAAAGCGGCAGCTTTTCCAGCGGCAGGCTCAGTTCCTCGGCGCGGCGCACGATCGAGCCCGCGATATGATGTGCGTCGCGGAACGGTTTTTTCAGCGTGCGAACGATCCAGTCGGCAAGATCGGTGGCGGTGGGATAGCCGGCCTCCGCGGCCTGGCGCATCGCATCGCGATTGACCGTCAGGTCCGCGATCATCGCCGCCATCGCGGCCAGCGAAAGTTCAATCGTGTCGGCGGCGTCGAACACGCGCTCCTTGTCTTCCTGCAGGTCGCTGCCATAGGCGAGCGCCAGTCCTTTCACCACGGTCGCCAGCGCCACGAAGTCGCCGAGCACGCGGCCCGTCTTGCCGCGGATCAGTTCGGCGGCATCGGGATTGCGCTTCTGCGGCATGATCGACGAGCCGGTGGTGAAAGCGTCCGACAGTCGCACAAAGCCGAAGGCAGGCGTCGACCATTGCACGATCTCGCCCGCCAGGCGCGACAGATGCGTGGCCGCGATCGTCGCCGCCGCCAGATATTCCAGGGCAAAGTCGCGCGCCGAGACCGCATCGAGCGAATTGCGCATCGGCCGCGCGAAGCCGAGCGCCTTGGACGTCACATCGCGATCGATCGGAAACGGCGTGCCTGCGAGTGCTGCCGCGCCGAGTGGCGACTCGTTCAGGCGCTTGCTCGCATCGGAAAAACGCCCGCGGTCGCGATAGAACATCTCGACATAGGCCAGGCAGTGATGGCCGAACGTCACCGGTTGTGCGGGCTGCATGTGGGTGTAGCCCGGCATGATCGTGGCGTAGTGCGCTTCCGCCTGTCCGTGCAGTGCACGCTGCAAGGCTTCGAGTCCCTGATCGGCGCGAACGCACGCCTCGCGCAGCCACAACCGGAAGTCGGTTACGACCTGGTCGTTGCGCGAGCGAGCCGTGTGCAGCCGCCCCGCCGCATCGCCGATCAGCTCCCTGAGCCGCGACTCGATGTTGAGATGGATGTCCTCGAGCGCGCGGCTGAATGCGAATGTGCCGTCCGCGATCTCGTTCTCGATCAGGTCGAGGCCGCGGATAATCGCCTCGCAATCGGCTTGTCCGATGATCTGCTGCATGGCGAGCATGCGCGCATGGGCTTTGGAGCCGGCGATGTCCTGCACCGCCAGCCGTTTGTCGAAATCGATGGAGGGCGTTATGACCTCCATGATGGATGCGGGACCGCGTGCGAACCGGCCGCCCCACATTTTGTTCGTAACCATGAGCCGCCCGTGACGCTCTCTCGTTGGCATTACATTGTAATAGGAGCCGCCGTCCTGAGTGTAGCGGTGCTAGCTGTTCTATATGTGATGCCGGGCCGCAGTGTCCACGACGCGGCAGTCCCGCCGGCCGAACTGGCGCCGTTTACGGCGGACCAGAGCCCGTTAGCCCTCCCGCCGGTGGCCTTCAACGATTCGACGGGAAAGCTTGTGTCGCTGACCGGGTTCCGGGGCCGCTATGTGCTGCTCAATCTGTGGGCGCCGTGGTGTGCACCCTGTGTGCGCGAGCTGCCGTCGCTGGCAAAGCTCAAATCCGCCCTCCCGCCGGGTCGGTTCGAAGTCATCGCCGTCGATGTCGGCCGCGACACGGCCGCCGATGCGCGCAGCTTTCTGGATGCGCACGACGCAAAGGCGCTGGCGACCTATGTCGATTCCAAACTCGCGCTGCTGCGCGCCTTTGGGGCCTATGGCCTGCCGCTGACGGTACTGATTGATCCGCAAGGCCGCGAGATCGGCCGCGCGCTTGGACCTGCAACCTGGGACTCGCCGGAATCGATCGACTATTTCCGCACACTGGCGGCGGCGAAGACGGAGTGAGCTTCAACGCTCTCCTCAATGTCATGGCCCGCCGGAGTGCGGGCCACTCAGATGGGGACATGCTCGGAACAGAAAGTTTGGTCGCAGTCCTTGCTTGTGAATGCTACGCCCTTCATCACCTGGGTGGCCCGCAGTCGCGGGCCATGACAGTTAAGAAGCTGAGTTGGACCGGCTACGTCGCGATCGCCCGAGCTGCGTCATAATCTTCCCACATTGACGTACAATCGATCAGCGCGCGCTCGCGCATGGCGCGGTCGATGGCCATGACGGTGAGGCCGGCTTCCATCGAATCGTGCACCGTGACCGGAAACGGCGCGCGGCCTTCGAGCGCGGCAAGCAGGTCCGTGGCCATGGCCTGGTCGGCGCCGTTGTGATTGTCGTCGGTGCGGCCCGCATAGTCGATGCGCTCGGGCTTGTTCTTGTCCATCGCGCCGCGGACCATCAGCTTGTTGCGCACCAGGTCGGCGATCAAGGTGCCGCTGGTGCCGGCAATGTACCAGCGCCGCTCGCCAAGGCTGACGTGACTGTTGGAGTGAAACGACAGCTGCATGCCGCCGGAATATTCCACGATCGCCGTCTGGTGGTCGGCGACGTCCATGTCGGAATGAAAGGCGTCATTGGCGCCCGCCCAACCGGCATCGCGCATGGCGTAGGCGGGTGAGCCATCGCTGTATGTCCGCGCCACATCCGTGCGGCTCGAATTGAAGATGCGTTTGCCGCCGAAGCTGGCCACGCGCAGCGGACGTGCCCGCGTCAGGCGCCCGAAAATATCGAAATCATGGCACACCTTGTCGAGGAAGTAGGAGCCGCCCCACTCTTCCTTGCGCCGCCAGTTGCGCGCCAGATACCCGCCATGTTCGGGCGGCAGATGTTCGGTCGCATCCATCGAGACCAGATCACCGAGCTGGCCGGAGTCCACACGCGCGATGGTCTCGCGCACGATCGGCATGGAGCGCATTACCAGTCCGATGTGCAGCGGCGGGATTTTCTTGGCTGCGAGATGCCGCGCCAGCGCATAGGTCTCCTCCTGCGTGCGCACGATCGGCTTCTCGGCAAAGATGGGATAGCCGGCCTCGAAGGCGGCGAGCAGATGCTCGTAGTGCAGATGGTTGGGCGAGCCGATCATCACCAGATCGAATGGCCCGTCGGCGAACAGCGCCTTGATGCTGGGATAGGACATACCCGGTGCGATATCGCGTTCTGCCAGGATGGGAAGTCCGACGGGCCGGGGATCGACATAGCCCGCGACATTCAACTTCCAGCCGACCTCGTCCATGGCACGCAGGACGTGCGCGATGCGTTGGCCCAGACCGATGACAGCGATGCGATAGGTTTTCATGCCCGCCACGCTAGCCGCTGCCGCCAGAGCGAGAAAGGCTTTTTCCCGGGCACAATTGATGATTGCCCAGCGACAGCCGATGAAATCTAATAAGCCGCGTAGACAGCACTGAAGGGAGTGATGTCATGACTGCTCACAAGATCGTCGCACACGATGCCTGGCTTGCTGCGCGCAAGGCGTTTCTCGCGAAGGAGAAGGAACTCACTCGGCTACGCGATCAGCTCAGCGCCGAACGCCGCGCCCTGCCATGGGAGAAGGTCGAAAAGACCTATCATTTCACCGGTCCGAACGGCGAGACCAGCCTCTCCGACCTGTTCGCGGACAAGAGCCAGCTCGTGGTCTATCACTTCATGATGGGACCGGACTGGGCGGAGGGCTGCAAGTCCTGTTCTTTCTGGGCCGACAATTTCGATGGCATTGGAATCCATCTGAAGCATCGCGATGTGAGTTTCATGGCCGTTTCCCGCGCGCCACTGGCCAAGCTTCTGGACTATCGCAGGCGCATGGGCTGGTCGTTTCCCTGGGTGTCGTCGTTCGGCAGCGATTTCAATTTCGACTATCAGGTTTCGTTCACGCCGCAGCAGCTCGCGGCGGGCGAGGCCTATCACAACTACGAGGTCCATCCCAACACGATGACGGAGCTCGCCGGCTTCAGCGTGTTCTTCAAGGACGAGTCCGGCGCGATCTTCCATACCTATTCGACCTATGCGCGCGGTCTGGACATGCTCAACGGCGCCTACCACATCCTCGACCTGGTACCGAAGGGCCGCGACGAGGGCGCTCTCAAGGCCACCATGGAATGGCTGCGCCGCCACGACCAGTACGAAGACTGAGCCCGGCTCAGATCTTCGTCGCGTTGAGGATCAGCGACAGCGGCACGAACGGTGCGCCGGGCGGCAAGGTCCAATAGTCTTCGTCCGCCTTGATCAGCTGCTGAAGTCCTTGCCAGGGGATGTGGCAGCCTTCCTCGATGCCGTCGATGCGAAAGCCGGCGGCGATGGCGCAATTGAGGATTTTCGCCATGCCGTGGAGGAACATGACGTTGCGATGCGCCTTCAGGCTTCCCGGACCTGCATAGTCACCCTGGTTGGCGAGCTTCAACGGCACGTCGCTGTCATAGTCGTAGCGCACGCTGAAAGGCAGCGCAGGTTCGCGCGGGTGATCGTCGAGACTCATCAGATAGGGATGTGCTTCGGCGAGGAACAGACGCCCGCCGCGCTTGAGCGCCTTGGCAGCCGTACGCATCCAACTCGCCATGTCATGCATCCAGCAGATCGCCCCCCAGGATGCGAAGACGATGTCGAACCCTTTGAGCTCCGGCGGCGGGGTCAGAACGTTGGCGCGAACGAACTTCGCCGTCAGTCCCGTTTCCTTGGCGAGCGCACGTGCCGTGGCGATCGCGTCCTTGGAAAAGTCGAGCCCCGTCACATCGGCGCCCATGCGTGCGAGTGACAGCGTGTCGAGTCCGAAATGACATTGCAGATGCAGCAGCTTCTTGCCGCGCACCTTGCCGATGCCGTCGCGCACGATGGGATCGAGAATATTCTCGCCGCGCCGGAATGCCGCCGTGCGGTAGCCCGGCGAGTCCACATGGCGCCGCGCCATCTCGTTCCAGTAGGCGAGGTTGGTTTTGGTGTAGTTGGCCATCGTGCGCCCCGGAGCAATGGCCCGCTTCCTAACAGCGCAAGGCTCCTCGCGCTACGAGGCCGCCGGAAAACGGGGCGCGGGAGCTTTACCGTGTCGGAACGGGATGTTCGCCGCGATAGTCGTAGAAACCCCGGCCGGTCTTCTGGCCGAGCCAGCCGGCTTCGACATATTTCACCAGCAGCGGGCAGGGCCGGTACTTGGAATCCGCAAGGCCTTCGTAGAGCACTTGCATGATCGACAGACAGGTATCCAGCCCGATGAAGTCGGCAAGTTGCAGCGGGCCCATCGGATGGTTGGCGCCGAGCCGCATGGCCGTGTCGATCGCCTCGACATTTCCGACGCCCTCATAGAGCGTGTAGACCGCCTCGTTGATCATCGGCTGCAGGATGCGGTTGACGATGAAGGCCGGGAAATCTTCGGCATAGGCGGCGGTCTTGCCGACGCGTTTGACGATCTCCAGCGCCGCCTGAAACGTCGTGTCGTCGGTGGCGATGCCGCGGATCACTTCCACCAGCTGCATCATCGGCACCGGATTCATGAAGTGAATGCCGATGAAATGCTCGGGACGATCGGTCGCCGTGGCCAAACGCGTCACCGAGATCGACGAGGTGTTGGTCGCCACCAGCGTATTGGGCGAAAGACGCGGGCAAAGTTCCTGGAAGATCTTCTTCTTGGTCGCTTCATCCTCGGTGGCGGCCTCGATGACCAGATCGCGGTCCTTCATGTCGTCCAGCGCCTGGGTAACGCGAATGCGCTTCAATGCCGGCGCGATGAGTTCGTCCTTGATCAGGCCGCGCGCCGCCTGGCGGTGCATGTTCTTGTCGATCCGCTCCAGCGCCTTGGCCAGCGTTTCTTTGTTGATGTCGTCGAGAACCACGTCATATCCCGCCAGCGCGAGCACGTGCGCGATGCCGTTGCCCATCTGGCCGGCGCCGATGACGCCGATGCGTTCAATTGTCATGCGCTTCGATCCTCGGACTATTTATAGCCCATCTTCGTCAGCTCTTCGTCCATCTCAGGCACTGCTTTGAACAAATCCGCGACAAGCCCGTAGTCGGCGACCTGGAAGATCGGCGCCTCTTCGTCCTTGTTGATCGCGGCGATGACCTTGGAATCCTTCATGCCCGCCAGATGCTGGATCGCGCCGGAAATGCCGACGGCGATGTAGAGCTCCGGCGCCACGACCTTGCCGGTCTGGCCCACCTGGTAGTCGTTCGGGGCGAAACCGGCGTCGACCGCAGCGCGACTGGCGCCGACGGCGGCGTGCAGCTTGTCGGCGATCTTGTCGAGCATGTGGAAGTTGTCGCCCGACTGCATGCCGCGCCCGCCGGAGATCACGATCTTGGCGGAGGTCAGCTCGGGACGTTCGGACTTCGACAACTCCTCGCCAACGAATTTGGACATGCCCGGATCGGTCGCGGTGGAGATTTTCTCGATTGCCGCCGAACCGCCTTCACCCGCCGCCTTGAAGGTGGTGGTGCGCACGGTGATGACCTTCTTGCCGCCGCCGGACTGGACCGTGGCGATAGCGTTGCCGGCATAGATCGGGCGCTGGAACGTGTCGGCGTTGTCGACCGCGATGATCTCGGAAATCTGCGCCACGTCGAGCTTGGCGGCAACCCGCGGCATGTAGTTCTTGCCGTTGGTAGTAGCGGGCGCGAGGATCGCGTCATATTTGTCCGCGAGCGACAGGATCAACGTCTCCATCGTCTCGGCGACCATCTTCGCATAGAGCGGATCGTCGGCGAGAAGAACCTTTTCCACACCCGCGATCTTGGCAGCCGCGGTGGCGACGGCGTCCGCGCCCTGTCCCGCAACGAGCACATGCACCGGTCCGCCGACCTGGGCGGCGGCGGTCACCACCTTCGCGGTCGCTTCCTTGAGAATCTTGTTGTCGTGTTCGGCAATAACGAGCGAAGCCATCTTCAGATCACTCCCGCTTCGTTCTTGAGCTTGTCGAGCAGCTCGGCCACGGTCTTCACCTTGACCCCGGCCTGGCGCTTCGGCGGTTCGCTGACTTTGAGAACCTTCAGCTTGGGTGCGATGTCCACGCCATAGTCGGCGGGCGATTTCTCGTCGATCGGTTTCTTCTTGGCCTTCATGATGTTGGGCAGGGAGGCGTAGCGTGGCTCGTTGAGGCGAAGGTCGACGGTCATCACTGCGGGAAGTTTCACTTCGACGGTTTGCAGGCCGCCGTCGATCTCGC
>JANYBR010000440.1 GCA_025360685.1 Pseudomonadota bacterium | reverse complement strand
CTGCCGGTGTTGCCGGTCGTGATCCCCGACGGCCAGGACCCCAAAACGTTCGAGGTCGGCGACGAGGCCTATTTCGGAGCGGGCCGACTGGGCAATTCGCGTTTTCTCGATGGAATGACGATCGAGGAAGGCAAGAACGAGGTCGCCCGGCGGCTGGAAGCGCGCGGCGCGGGTGAGCGCACGGTGCAATACCGCCTGCGCGATTGGCTGGCCTCGCGCCAGCGCGCCTGGGGCTGCCCGATTCCGATGGTTCATTGTCCCAAGTGCGGCATTGTGCCCGTAGCGGACTCTAACCTGCCGGTTCGCCTGCCGGATGATCTGGATTTCAAGGTGAAGGGAAATCCACTCGACGCGCATCCGACGTTCAAGCACGTCAAATGCCCGTCCTGCGGCAGCGAAGCGGTGCGCGACACCGACACGCTCGATACTTTTGTCGACTCGTCCTGGTATTTCGCCCGCTTCGCCGATCCGACGGCCACCGATCCGGTGAACCGCGACGCCGTGAACTACTGGCTGCCGGTCGACCAGTATATCGGAGGCATCGAGCACGCGATCCTGCACCTGCTGTATGCGCGATTCTTCACCCGCGGCATGCACGACACCGGCTGGGTGACTCTCGATGAGCCTTTCGCCAGCCTATTTACCCAGGGCATGGTACTGCACGAGAGCTACCAGGATCAGCACGGCGCCTGGCTCTATCCGGAGGAAGTCGAGAAACGTCCCGACGGTTCTGCGGTGGTCAAGGGCACGAGCGGGCACGTCACGGTCGGTCCCTCGATCCGGATGTCGAAGTCCAAGAAGAATGTCGTGGCGCCGATGGGCATGATCGACACTTTCGGCGCCGACGCCATCCGCTGGTTAATGCTGTCGGACTCTCCGCCCGAGCGCGATGTCGACTGGTCGGAGTCCGGCGCGGAAGGCTGTTGGCGGTTCGTGCAGCGCATCCATCGTCTGGTTACGGAAGCTGAAAATCTACCAGCACCTGGAACGCCGATACCGTCAACTCTTGATCAACTTTCTTCGACGGCGCGACGTGTCGTGCATAGGCGAATTGCCGAAGTGACAGATCACCTCGACAATCTTCGGTTCAATCGCGCGGTTGCCAACATTTACGAACTGGCAAATATTGTTGGTACGTTGCTAGGCAAAGCTGATGGTGCAGTGCTCCGCGAGGCGCTGGAGGCATTAGTCTTGTTATTGGGGCCTATGATGCCGCACTTGGCCGAGACATGCTGGGCAGCGCTTGACCATAAGAACTTGGTCGTCGAGACCCCTTGGCCCAAATTCATTGAAGATCTGACTAAGGAAGACGTTGTCACGTACGCGATTCAAGTGAACGGCAAACTGCGTGCAACGCAGCAGTTTGCGAACGGAACAGACACCGCGACTGTCGAGAGCGAGGCACTGAAGCTCGACCCGATAATCCGCGCTCTGGATGGCAAAATTCCCAAAAAAGTCATCGTTGTACCAAACCGCATCGTGAACGTCGTGGCATGAAGCGCCCCTGGTCCATCGCAATCGCGTCGTTGCTTGGAGCGTGTGGATTTCATCCGCTGTACGCCGGTCTCAACGGCGGAATGGACGCCACGCTTTCGTCGATCTATGTCGAACCGATACCGGACCGCGTCGGCTATGAGTTGCGCAACACGATGATCGATCTGCTCGACGGCCCCGGCACGTCGAGCGGCGCGTCGTATCGCCTGAAACTTGCGCTGAGCGAGAACACCCAAGGCATTGCGCTTCAGAATGACGCCACGATCACGCGTTACAACGACACCCTGACCGTGACATACGAGCTTACCGACATGGCCGGGCGCGTCGTGACCAAGGGGACCGAGACAGGTCTTTCCGCCTACAACGTCCTGCCCTCCTCCTCGAACGCCAACTACGGCACGCTGGCCGCGCAACAGGACGCGGACAAGCGCGCGGCGCAAGATATCGCCGAGCGCATTCGCCTGGATCTCAACGTTTATTTCGTCAAGCGATGACCGAAGTCAGAGGCGCAAGCATCGATCGCACGCTTTCCCATCCGCCCAAGGATCTGGTGGCCGCGCTGATCTTTGGTCCCGATCAAGGACTGGTACGCGAGCGCGCGGAAACCTTGATCAGGTCGGTGGTTCCCAATGTCAGGGATCCGTTTCTCATTGCCGATCTCGACGACAATGTGCTGGCGTCCGATCCGGCGCGCCTGTTCGACGAAGCCGCCGCCATCTCCATGCTGGGCGGCCGAAGGGTGGTGCGGGTGCGCGGCGCCGGCAACAGCCTTGCCAAACTGTTCGAGCGTTTTCTCGACGAGCCGGCTGGTGATGCGCTTGTCGTTGTGGAAGGTGGCGATCTGGCCAGGGGCGCGGGTCTTCGCCGGGTTTTCGAGGAGGCGGACAATGCCGCATCCATCGCCTGCTACGGCGACAATGCACGCGACCTGCCCGATGTGGTGCGGGACATCTTGAAGTCCGCGGGACTTTCCATCTCGGCGGATGCTCTGGCCGACGCGTCCTCGCGCCTAGGTTCGGACCGCGGCGTGACGCGGCGCGAACTGGAAAAACTCGCCCTCTACGCACACGGCCACAAACAGGTCACTGCCGAGGATGTTCGTGCCGTTCTGGGCGATGAAGCGGAAGTGCGAGCCGAGGCAGCGCTCGACGCCGCCGGTCAGGGCGATCTCAAGCGCCTCGATCTGGCGCTCGAAAGATTGTGGCTGGCCGACACCTCTCCCATTGCGATCGTGCGAATAGCGATGTCGCACTTCCAGCGCTTGGCACTGGCCAGAGCGGAACTGGAAAAGGGCGAGACAGCCGAAGGTGCGATGCGCAAGCTGCGCCCGCCGATCCACTTCATGCGCGCAGCGCCGTTCAAGGTTCAGCTTTCCGCCTGGGATTCTCAACGGCTTGGCGATGCACTCGATCTGCTTCTCGAAACCGAAGCGCTATGCAAGACCACCGGCGTTTCGCCTGAAACCGTGACGGCGCGGGCGCTGTTCAACATCGCCGCGATGGCTCGGACCGGACGGCGCTGATGCTCAAGATACGCATCATTCCCTGCCTCGATGTGAAAGATGGCCGAGTCGTCAAGGGCATCAACTTCGCGCAGCTGCGCGATGCCGGCGATCCGGTTGAGCAGGCAATAATCTACGATGCCGCCGGCGCCGACGAGCTGTGCTTTCTCGATATCACGGCGAGTCATGAGAATCGCGCTACGTTACTCGATGTGGTTCGGCGAACGGCGGATGTCTGTTTCATGCCGCTGACGGTGGGCGGCGGCGTACGAACCCTGGACGACATTCGTACGTTGCTTCTGGCTGGCGCCGACAAGGTTGCGATTAACACCGAAGCCGTGCGCCGGCCCGAATTTGTGCAACAGGCAGCCGAGAAGTTCGGCAGCCAGTGCATCGTGGCCGCGATCGATGCCAAGCAGGGCGCGCACAATCACAACACCCCGCCCTTCGAAGTCTTTACCCATGGTGGACGCAACGCCACCGGAATCGATGCCATCGCGCATGCCGTCAAGCTGGTCGAATATGGTGCGGGAGAAATCCTCCTCACCTCCATGGACCGCGACGGCACACGCGTCGGCTATGACATTCCACTGACCCGCGCTGTCGCCGATGCAGTTCCGGTTCCCGTGATCGCCTCAGGTGGTGTCGGTAAGCTGGACGATCTTGTCGCAGGCATTCGTGACGGTCATGCGAGCGCCGTGCTGGCCGCTTCGATCTTCCACTATGGCGAGGCCACCATTGCGCAGGCCAAGCGGGCGCTGGCAAAAGCAGGATTGCCGGTTCGCCTTGCGTAAGGAATGATGTGGGCATGGAAGAACCGCGCGTCGCCATCGTCCGCTCCTATCGTCCGTCACATGGCTACGCCAATGCCCGGGCAGTTACGGCGCGCAAGGTGCGCCTTACAAGACGCATGTCGGTGGAGGAAGCGTTCCGCGCCACGGTACTCGAATGCCTGGCGCAGGTCGGCGGCAACGCGCCGGCTATCCGCGCCCGCGATCCGCATGGAATTCACCAGATCCGCGTGGGCCTGCGGCGGCTACAGATGGCGCTGAAGTCGTTTGGCGAATATGCCGGTACGCCCGCCCTGAAAACATTGGGAAGGCGCGGCCGGGCGCTGGCCAACATATTTGGCCCAGCTCGCGACCTCGACGTGTTCGCTGATGAGTTGCTGCCTCAGCTCGCTGACAAATTCGCCGAGCATGAGTCGTTCGATGCGCTGCATCTGGCCTTGCGCCATGCCCGTGGCGAAGCATGGGACGATGCGCTGGCCGAAATCCTCGATCCCGAGTTCGGTGCGTTCCTCAACGACGTTGCGGCGGTGGCAGAGACCCTACCTCACAACAGCACGCGTATCGGCAAGTTTTCAGGCGTGGCATTGGACGAACTCTATTCCGAGGTCCGCAAGCGCGGGAAACGGACGCATCGGGTCTATGACGCCCGCACGCACAAGCTGCGCATCGCGCTCAAGAAACTGCGCTATGCAGCCGAGTTTTTCGCACCGCTCTATTCGCAAAAACGCGCCGCGAACTACATCCGGACCTTAAAGCGGTTGCTCGATGAAATGGGCGAAGCCAATGACGCCCATGGCGTGGGAGATTTGATGAAGCGGCTGGGCGAGGCGCCAGAACTCGGTTTCGCCAAAGGCGTGATCGCCGGCTGGTTTGCGCTGCGGGAAAAGCGCCTCACGACCAGGGCTCTAAAAAGTTGGCGCGGGTTCAAACGGCTCAAGCCGTTCTGGACCTGAGCGGCACGTTCATTTCGGAAATTCGCGCCGTTCCATCTGCGTCCAGCAACAGTATCAGCGCCCGCGACAGATCGAGCCTGGCCGGCATTGGGCTCGCCATGTTCCAACCCGTCGCGAGCGTATAGGCCGAACGCAGGATTCCACGATGCGCCACGGCAATAGAGTCGGATCGCTCTGACGCCACGTCGCGCAGAAATTCCGATACGCGCGCCAGAAGCTCGCGCGTGCTCTCCCCGCCCGATGGACGAAAATCGATGCCGCTGCCCGCGCGCGTGAATGCGTCATTGCCATCGCGCGTCAGTATCTCTTCCCGCGTCAACCCTTCCCACTTGCCCCAGTGATGTTCAGTGAGCCGCTCGTCCACGATGGCGTCGGTTAGACCGAGAAGCTTGGCAGTCTCGCGCGCCCGTCCAAGCGGACTGACGAACGCGCGCGCCGTTTCGAACCCCCGCGGCGGCAACAGGCCGGCCATCTGCGCCCGTCCTGCTGCGCTCAACGGCATGTCGATGCGGCCCTGGATGCGGCCCTCCTCATTCCAGACGGTCGGACCGTGGCGAAGGAATGCGATGCGCAATTTGTCTTTTCCGTCTGAGCTAATGCAGGATGGCCTCTGCCTATAGCAGAAGAGAGCCATGCGCCGCGTCATCGACAAGACCAAACCGGACGAATTTCCGCCGAATGTACAGGCTATTTTCAAACGCGCCGCGCCCTGCTCGGCCTGGCTGAATCAGGAGTTGCTCGAGGTCGATGTCGAGGAAGGTTGGGTCAAGATAGG
Source organism: Pseudomonadota bacterium (assembly GCA_025360685.1). GTDB lineage: Bacteria > Pseudomonadota > Alphaproteobacteria > Micropepsales > Micropepsaceae > Rhizomicrobium. Next base: position 1,383 of record JANYBR010000440.1, on the reverse strand, counting down.
TTACGACCTGGGTGAGCCTCACTTCAACCGCTTCGGCGCGCTGCATGGCGGCGCCATCGCCTGCCTGATGGACGATGTTCTGGCGGTGGCCGCCGGGTTCATCGCCAAGTGGGGCGAGATCGCGCCAACCCTGGAAATGAAGGTGAGCTATCTGAGCCAGGGCGCTGCCGGACGCCACGTTGCCGAAGCCCGGGTCATCAAGCGCGGCCGTACGATCAATTTTCTTGAGGCGACCCTGGCCACAGCCGCGGGGAAGGTCATCGCCACTTCGACGGCCACGATCATGATCTCGCCGCTGAAGCGGCCGGATTCTGGGAACAAACTCTAGATGTCCATCTCCGCGATCACCGGCACATGGTCCGACGCTTTTTCCCAGCCGCGCATTTTCGCGACGATCTGTTGTGACTTGAGTCCGCCCTTCAAGGCCTGGCTGACCCAGATGTGATCGAGCCGGCGGCCGCGGTTGGATGCGTTCCAATCGGCGGCGCGATAGCTCCACCAGGAATAGCTCTTCTGATCGTGTGGAACGAATTCGCGTGTCACATCGACCCAATCGAAGGCGGCTTTCACCTCGCCAAGCAATTCGGTTTCGACCGGCGTGTGGCTGACGACATTGAGCAGTTGCTTGTGGCTCCACACATCGTGTTCCAGCGGAGCAATGTTCAAGTCCCCGACCAGGATCATCGGATGGTCGCGCTTGCCCCGGCGCTTGGCGAATACCCGCTGCATCTGGCGCAGAAAGTCGAGCTTGTGCGCGAACTTCGGATTGACCTTGGGATCGGGAATGTCGGCGCCGGCGGGCACGTAGAAATCGTGCAACTCGACGCCATTCTGCAAAGTCACTGACATGTGCCGCGCATGGCCTTCGCGGCAAAAGTCGATCACCTGGGTCTTCTTGAACGGGACGCGCGAGACAATCGCCACGCCGTGGTAGGCCTTCTGGCCGTTGATCGCCTGGTGGACATAGCCGAGCTTTTTCAGGCCCTCCCCGGGGAACAGGCCGTTTTCGACCTTGATTTCCTGCAGTGCGAGCACGTCCGGCTGATGTTCCTCGAGGAACTTCGTGACCAATGCGATCCGCAGCCGGACCGAGTTGATGTTCCAAGTGGCAATCTTCATTTTCTTTGTTATTCCAATATAATCAATATGTTAAGTAACATCATGTCTCCGCAGCTACACATGCAGCTACATGCATAGTCTGTGATGTCACCCGCCGAATGCACACTCGCCCAGCTTCGATGAGGGGACCATATGTCGCATCCGATTTCCGACGAAGCGGGACATCGGAGCGAAGTGGAGCTTCCTCGACCTTGACCGCGGGATACTGCTTCTTCCCGACTGGGCGAAAGCCGATCTACGTTTGCGCCGCCGTCATGGCGCTGA
>JANYBR010000036.1 GCA_025360685.1 Pseudomonadota bacterium | reverse complement strand
TGAGGGTAGCCGGGATCGCGGGATGGAAAATCGCTATGCGGTGCTTCGTTGCCGGCTGCTGCGCCCGCGCCATGAGCGGCCATGCCGCTGCCGCGCTGCCTAGCAGTGTGATGAACTCGCGACGCTTCATGTGCTCCCCTCGGAACTCGCCTTGTCCAATGCCTAAAGCGTAGCACTTTGCGACGGCGCGGCGAGTGAGAAATGGCACAAAACTGGCCTCAAATTTTGATCAGGCCTAATGTCCGAGATGGGTTGTTCTCGGTCGTCACCGTCGTCTCAGTTCGGCCGATCTCGGCCGGTCGAGGGCAACGACGATCTGACATTGGCTGCCAGATCAAATCCAGGTTACGACAAATGAACTCTCGGCGCTAAGCCGTGCCCCGGTCAGGGGCATCGGGGGCCCGGGTTACGGTGCTCCTGGAGCATCGCCTCGCGCGGCCTACACATTCCACCGACGCCGAGGTTGCCTAAGGATTGCCCAGGTAGTCGCGCTTACCGATCTCGATGCCGTTGTGGCGCAGGATGTTGTAGGTGGTGGTGACATGAAAATAAAAATTCGGTAGCGCATGGCCGAGCAGGAATTGCATGCCTTTGTAGCGGGTTTCCTTGTCGCCGCGCTTGATCACGATTTCCTTGTCTTCGGTACCGTCGATCTGCCCCGGCGTCACGGTCTGCATGAAGGCGATGGTTTTGGCGATGCGCGCCTTCAGGTCGGCCAGAGTCTTCTCGTTGTCCTCGTACACCGGGATCTCCACCCCGGCCAGGCGCGCCACTACGCCCTTGGCTGCATCGCAGGCGATCTCCACCTGCGTGGTCATGGGCAGCATGTCAGGGAACAGGCGATAGGTAGTCAGCGTGGCAGTGTCGAGCTTCTTGGCGTCGACATGGACCTGCGCCTTGTCGAGGATGTTTGACAGGTTGCCGAGGATGTTGACGAAGCGCGGAACGCTCGCCTGATACATGGAGATAATCATGGGAAATCCTGGAAGTGGAAAAGGAGGGGGTAACAGCAAACGCGTATTCTAGTGTAGTGGTTCTACAGCTTTCCCGCTGGGACCGTCCGGGTCGACGATCGCCGGGACTCTTGCCGTTCGGGCTAGGTTAAAGGAGAGGATTATGGCATCGCCGACGTACACGTCCGCGCTGATCGTCGGCGCCGGTCAGGGACTGAGCGCGTCGCTCACCCGGCTGCTCAGGAAAGAGGGTCTCGCCGTCGCAATCGCCGCGCGGGACACCGCAAAGCTTGCGCCGTTGTGCACCGAAACAGGGGCCCGCGCCTTTGGCTGCGACGCTCAGGACGAGGCGCAAGTACAGCGGTTGTTCGCTGACATCGAACGCGTGCACGGCGCGCCGGACGTGGTCATCTACAACGCCAGTGCGCGGACGCGCGGACCCTTCCTCCAGCTCGTTCCGGCGGAGGTTCAACGCGCAGTGCAGGTGACCGCGTTCGGGGCATTTCTGGTCGCACAGCAAGCCGCAGGCCGGATGCTGCCAAAGGGACACGGCGCGATTCTGTTTACCGGCGCTTCGGCGAGCGTGAAGGGATACGCTCAGTCGGCGCCGTTTGCGATGGGCAAGTTTGCCTTGCGCGGACTCGCCCAAAGCCTCGCCCGTGAACTGTCGCCGCAGGGGATCCACGTCGCGCATTTCGTCATCGATGGCGGAATTCGTGGTGCCGGGCGCAGCGACGACCCGAACAAGCCCGACGCGCTGCTTGATCCGGACGCGATCGCGATCACCTACCTCAATATTCTCCGGCAGCCACGCAGCGCCTGGACCTGGGAGATCGAGTTGAGACCCTGGGTGGAACGCTTCTAGCAGATTGTTGAAATTCGATTCATTTTTGACGAACTTGGTCGGGTACCACCAGGTCGGCCCCGTAGAACGGGCTATAAGCGATTATTTTTCGCGCGGAGGGGTCAGAACACCACGCAATTCGAGCTTGTTTACCACCGCACGTCGCTTTTCAACAAACCGCTAGTGATCAATGCCGCGGCCCTGAAGGCCCTGTGATTGACCGTTCCGCAGGCGCTCCTGCTGCGCGCGGACGAGGTGATCCAGTGATTGATTGCTGCAGGTGGTCCCGGCTTTCGCGCTGTTCGCCGCGGTGGCTGGTTAGCTTTGAACGCCTCCTTTGGAGAAGACCGACCGGCTGCTGTCGGTGACCCCACGGAACTCGCACCGTGGAGTGGTAGATCTGGATTCGGCGGAAGAAACCGGGAAGCGGTCTCCGGCCGCGGCTTGCACGAAGCACTTGGGCTACCGAGATGACAGCTGCCGCCAAAAGAAGTCGGT
>JANYBR010000014.1 GCA_025360685.1 Pseudomonadota bacterium | reverse complement strand
AGCGTGAATTCCTTCAGATCGTCGTCGATCTGGTTTTCCGGCGGGCGCGGCTCGAAGCGGTCCCAGAAACCGTAGATGAACGCCAGCGACGGGCGGCCGCGCCCCAGATCGCCCAGCTCCAGCGCATAGAGATGATTGTTGGCGCTGCGCCAATATTTTCGCCCGGCGCGGAAACCGACCGCCCGCTCCAGCGACTGCGCGACCTGCGGGCGGACATCGAGTTCCTGTTCGAAGATCAAAGGATCAGCGCGAAGCTTCGCCAAATCAGCAGGTGACGGCGTGACGAACTTCATGACTTCACCACGCGAGCCAGGAACGGGAGCATCGCCGCAACGATGTCCGGCCCGCGATCGTCCTGCAGAAAGTGCGAGGCGCGGTCGAAATTGATCGGACCTTCGGCGTGCGGCAGTTTGTGCATCAGCCGGTCACGATATTCGACGTTGAACACGGGATCGTCGACGCCCCAGATGATCTGGATCGGAATCTTCGCCAGCTCGCCAAGGCGCGATTCTATCGCGCGCATGTCGGCCCAGCCGCGATCGCCTTCCTTGAGCGGAATGGAACGCGGCCAGGTCATCACCACGGTTTCGGAGTCGGGTTCGTCATAGACATGGTGATAGGCGCGCTTCTCCGCACTGGTCATGCGGCGCTTGGCGATGGTGGAGGGGCCGCCATGGCTCAGCACCTTGAAGCGCTTCATGAAGATCGGGCCGATCAACGGTGCGTGCCAGCTCGTCCACGGCCGCGGGTTCTGGTGGAACGGTCCGATATAGTCGGTGAATGCCCAGCTGTTCATCAGCACCATCGCCTTCAACCGCGACAGGCGCTGCAACGCCGCGCCGATGCCCTGCGGCCCGCCCCAGTCCTGGCCGACGGTGCTGAAACCGTTCAATTCGAGCTGATCGATCAAGGAAACGAGATCGGCGATGTGATGCGCCAGCGAGTAGGCCGAATCCATCCTCGGCTTACTGGAATAGCCCGAGCCGATGCAGTCCGGCACGATCACGCGATAGCCGGCCTTCTTCAGCGGCTCGATAAAATCACGATACAGAAAGCCCCAGGTCGGGTTGCCGTGCAGCAGCAGCACGGGCGGTGCGGCCTTATTCCCCTCGTCGACAAAGGCCATTCGCCGTCCGTTTACGGCGATCGACTTCTGCTCCCAGGGAAACAGCTCTTTGAGCCAATCGGGCTTGAGCGGCGTGTCGAGCATCTGGCTTCGCCTCGCGTTCTTCGCTTTACTATTCCACCGGACCATCGCGGAGGCAAAACATGACCACGGCGCACGATTTCAGTTTCAAATCCATCGACGGCGGGGCGCTGCCGATGTCGAAGTTCAAGGGCAAGGCGGTGCTGGTGGTGAATGTCGCGAGCCAGTGCGGGCTGACGCCGCAATATTCCGGTCTCGAGGCGCTGTGGAAAGACAAGGCCGCCAAGGGCCTCGTCGTGCTCGGCGTGCCGGCGAACAATTTCGGTGCCCAGGAACCGGGCACCGAGAGCGAGATCAAGACCTTCTGCGAGACGCGCTTCAATATCGATTTTCCGCTGACGGCGAAGGAAGACGTGATCGGGGACAGTGCGCATCCGATGTACAAGTGGCTGGCGGGCGAACTTGGCGAAGACGCCGCACCCAAATGGAACTTCCACAAATACCTGATCAACAAGGACGGCACGATCGCCGGCACGTTCGGCCCGCGCACCACACCCGACGACGCCGCCATGAACGCCGAAATCGACAAGGCGCTGGCGAGGTAGACGCCCGTCAACAATTTATTCGCTCAATTCCAACTGTCATCCCGGCCACGCTCGCGCAGCGAGTGTGAGCCGGGACCCATTCAGCCCCGGTCTCGGTGGGTCCCGGATCGCGCGACCCATTGCTATCGCAATGCGCCGCTTGTCCGGGATGACAAGTATTGTTTATCGGAGGTATGTCGTGACGGTCTAAAACTCCGGCTTCACGCCGTTCTTTTCCAGCACCAGCGAGCCGACGACGGGTTTGCCGTCCGGGTCGTGCAGGATGTTGGCGAACACCGCGAGGCCGGCTTTCGCATCGCTGCCGGCCGCCGGAACGATGGCGACGATCGCAGTCGACGGCATGACGTCCACCGTCGCAAGTCCGGTGCACGGCTTGTCCTGCGCCAGCATGGCGAGGCCCACGCACTTGCCGTTCACCATCGCCGAACCGTGATACGTCACCTGCAGCTGCATGCTGCTGGCGCCGGTGACGGTCGCGTTGGTCATGCTGCCCGCGCGCGTGGCGCCGTCATGCACGGTCGCGACGGTCGCATTCGTCATGCTGCCCATCGCCATCGGCTTGGCGCCGTCCGGATGATGATCCCAGGGGTACGAACCTTCGCCAAGGCCCTTGAGCGGAATGATGTGGATCTCCTCGGCCATCAGATCGCCGTTCGGCGCAGGCACCGACGTGATGCCGACGAAGTCCGTCGGCTTGATCTGGTCCAGGCGGCGCGGTTCGACGGCGGAGTAATTCGTCTTCGGCACGATCGCGCCGGTGACGGTCGTGCCGTCCGCCTTGCGGATCGTGACCGACTTGGCATCGATGCTGGCGATGGTGCCGCGTACCAGCATCGGCATCGACATCGGCATCGCAGGCGGCGCGTCGGCGGCAAAAACGGTGCCGGTGCAAAGCGTCAGGGCCGTGCCAAGCATCAGGGAGCGGAATTTCATGGTCGTTGCCTCATTGGCGAATGTTGGATCGGGGCAATGCACAACACTTCGCGCGCGCGCGCAAGGATCGGTACGATCAGTTTACTGTGTTCGGCCCAATCAGCCCGGTTTTGCCTTCAGCAATATCTCGATCCGGCGGTTGCGCGGCTCTTTCTTGTCGTCGCCGGTCGCTACGCGCAGATGGGTTTCGCCGAAGCCCTGCGCCGTGATGCGTTGCGGCGCGACGCCTTCATGCGCCAAGCCGTCGGCAATCATCTTCGCCCGTTTCTGGGAGACCGCCAGATTCTGGTCCGGCGTTCCGACGGTGTCGGTGAAGCCGCTGACCGCTACCGAGATATGGACATAGCTGCCCAGCACCGCTGCGAGCGGTTCCAGCACATCGTCGGCTTCCATGCTTCCATTGCGGGCGAAGAGAATGTCGGTGCGCAAAACGAGCGTGATGTCGTCGCCCATGCGCGCGACGATGATGCCCTCGCCATGCACGTGGCGGCGCAGCTCGGTCTCAAGTCCGTCCATGTAGGAACCGATACGCGCCACCGTCGGCGGACCCGCCGGAACGACCGGCGCAGCGGGTGCGGCGCCATGAGCCGGCGGCGCCGGTTTCTCCCAGGACGGGCGCGGCGACGGCAGCGGTTGGCTGAGCGGCCGCGGGCCGCTGCTACAGGCCGCCACAGCCAGGGCCAGAAGCGGAACGGCGAATTTCGCGATGCCGGCAAATGTCTTCATGAAACACCCGTCAGGAATCCGCACCAAAATGGTGGCGGATATTTGGCCGTTCCCCCTGCCCCTGCTAAAGATGCCGGAACGCTATCCAAAACGCACGAGGTGGGGAAATGAATCTGTTCGATCTGACAGGAAAAGTGGCGCTGATCACCGGCTCGACCAAGGGCATCGGCCAGGCCATCGCGCATCGCATGGCCGAACATGGCGCCAAAGTCGTGATCTCCAGCCGCAAGGCGGATGCCTGCGACAAGGTCGCGGCCGACATCAACAAGGAGCGCGATGCCAAGGTCGCCTTCCCGATCCCCTGCAACATCAACTACAAGGAACAGCTGCAGATGCTCGTGGACGAGACACACAAGCAGCTGGGAAAGATCGACATACTCGTCTGCAACGCGGCGCTCAATCCGGCGTATGGCCCGATGTCGAAGATCGCAGACGATGCCTTCGACAAGATCCTCGGCGCCAATATCAAGTCGAACCACTGGCTGGCACAGATGGTGCTGCCCGACATGCTCGAGAAGAAGGACGGCGCGATCATCATCGTCTCGTCCATCGGCGGCTATCGCGGCAGTCCGGTGATCGGCACCTACTGCATCTCCAAGGCGGCCGACCTGCAGCTGGCGCGCAATCTCGCTATCGAGAACGGGCCGAGCAATATCCGCGTCAACTGCATCGCGCCGGGACTGGTGAAGACCGATTTCGCGCGCGCCTTGTGGGACACACCGGAAGCCGAGAAGCGCTCGAGCGTCGGCACGCCGCTGCGCCGTCTCGGTGAACCGGATGACATCGCGGGTGCCGCCGTGTTCCTGGCGTCGAAGGCGGGCTCGTGGATGACCGGCCAATCCATCGTCGTCGATGGCGGGTCGCTGGCGTAGACACATGGTCACCATGGCCGGGTCAAGCCCGGCCATAGTGAAATTTTTAAACTCGCTATAATTCGATCTTACGCACCCACCACACTCTCCGCGCTCTTGAACGGCAAGCTCTGCGCATCCGCCACCGCTTTGTACGTCAGCGTGTTCTTGTAGACGTTGAGGCCGGCGAGCAGGTGCTTGTTGGCCTTCATCGCCTTCTCGGCGCCCTGCTGCGCCAGCGCGATGGTGAACGGCAAGGTCGCGTTGTTGAGCGCAAATGTCGAGGTGCGCGCCACGGCGCCGGGCATGTTCGCGACGCAATAATGCACCACGCCGTCGACCACATAGGTGGGATCTGCGTGCGTGGTGGCGTGCGAGGTCTCCGCGCAGCCGCCCTGGTCGATGGCAACGTCCACGATCACCGAACCTTTCTTCATCTGGCTGACCATCTTCTTTGTGATCAGCTTCGGCGCGGCGGCACCGGGCAGCAGCACGCCGCCGATGACGAGATCCGCGCTCACCACCTGTTCCTCGATCGCGTCGATGGTCGAGAACAGAGTGTGCATGCGCGAGCCGAACTGCTGGTCGAGTTCATTGAGACGCGGCAGAGAAAGGTCGAGCACGATGACGTGCGCCTCCAACCCCATCGCCATGCGCGCCGCATTCGAGCCGACTACGCCGCCGCCGAGCACGACGACCTTCGCCGCCGGTACCCCGGGAACTCCGCCTAG
>JANYBR010000489.1 GCA_025360685.1 Pseudomonadota bacterium | reverse complement strand
AGCTAGTTCGCCAACGCCTCATACGTCAGCCGCTGAAACATCGGCAATGCGAGACGGCCGCCCATGCGTTGGCCGGCGGCAAGATTTGCGAGCGCGCCGGGCTCGAGAGGCATCGAGTTCTGGATCAGGTAGATCATGATCAGCTCGTTCACCGGATCGGCCTGCCACCAGGTGCCGAACGCGCCGGGCCAGCCGAACGAACCCACGCCGCCCATGCCCAGGAATCCGAGCTTCTCCGGCGCGTCGATCACCGACACGCCAAGTCCAAAGCCCATGCCATCCCACATCGGAATGGCGCCGAGAAACGGGATGGCGCGCTGTGCCGGCGTCAGGCGATTGGTGCACATCAGCTCGACCGTTTCGCTGCTGACAAGGCGCGTGCCGTTCAGTTCGCCGCGACCCAGCATCATGCGTGCGAATTTGAAATAGTCGTCGGCGGTCGAGATCAGTCCGCCGCCACCGCCGCAATAGTCCGGCGGCGCGTCATATTGCTTGAACGGCACGGGCTCAAGCACGTTCTTCTGCTCGTTCAGGCGGTAGACCACGGCCGCACGGCCGCGCTTTTCCGGCGGGACGTAGAAGTCGGTGTCGCTCATGCCGAGCGGCCCGAAGATCCGCTTCATCAGAAAGTCGCGAAACGGCATGCCGGCGATCCGGCCCACGAGGAAGCCGAGCACATCGGTCGAGTGGCTGTAGTGGAAGCGCTCGCCAGGCTGGTAGAGCAGCGGCAGGCTCGCGAGCCGCTTCATCCAGTCGTCCGGCGTCATGTGGCTGTTGAGCACATCGCCGAGCACTCGCTGATATTCGTGCGCGATCGGACCGAGCGAACTAAAGCCATAGGCAAGCCCTGAGCGATGCGTGAACAGGTCATCGAAGGTGATTTCGCGCACCGCGGGAACGGTTGCATCGAGCGGACCCTGTGCATCCTTCAGGACGCGGAGTTTTTTGAATTCCGGCGCGAACTTGGCAATCGAATCCTCAAGCTTGAACTTGCCCTCCTGCATCAGCATCAGCGCCGCGAGGGAGGTGACCGGCTTGGTCATGGATGCGATGCGGAACAGCGCGTCGCGTTCCATCGGCAGCTTCTTCTCGATGTCGCGCTGGCCGATGGTGTTGAGCTGTGCGATCTCTCCACGGCGGAACAGCAAGGTGACGAAACCCGACAAATCGCCGGCCTCGACGATGGGCTGCAAAGTCGGTGCAATCTTGGAAAGACCCTCGGCAGAAAAACCCTTGGGATTGGTGACGACTTTGTCCATGGCGAGGTTCCTATTGTTCAGACGTGATGGTGACAAGGAAAGCTGCGCCTGTCACGCTTGACGTGACGGCAAAGCTTCGATGCGCCAAAAAAATTTATGCGCCGCGTCGACTGCTAGGACGCTGTCATCCCCATCATCGTCTCGAAATTCCGGCGATAGAAGCGATCCGCCGCCACGGCACTGATGCCTTCCATCGTATCGTCGAACTTCTTAATCGGGTCCTTGCCGCCTTCGATGTGCGGATAGTCGGACGAGAACAGGAACACGTCGTCGCCGGCGTCGCGGATCATGCGGCCGATATCCTCGCCAGGGAACGGCGTAAACTTCACATGCTCCTTGACGATCTCCGACGGCGCCCGCGTCAGCGCGCCGACTCCGGGGTCCGACTTCTTGAACATCTTGTGGCCATGGTCGAGCCGGCGCAGGAAATCGGGCACCCAGCCTCCTCCCAGCTCGATCACGCCGCCGCGCAAGGCCGGGAAGCGCGTGAACACGCCGTGGAAGGTGAGCGCGGTCAGGAACATCTGCGGCGCGAAGTTCATCACCATATAGTCGAGGATACGCAAATTCTCGCCGCCGCCGAGCCAGTCGCTTGGGCGCGGTTGGCCGTTATTCTCATACTCCTTGCGCAAGGTGCGCGTGCCGGCCCCGATGTGCAGCATGAACGGCAGGCCGTTGTCGACCAGCGCCTGCCAGACGATGTCAAGATCGGGATGGCCGGGCGATTTGTCGCCGGCCGGTGCCGCCGCGACCCACACGGACTTGCAGCCGAACTTCGCGGCGTTGGCGATTTCCTGGGCGGCGAGTTGCGGTTCGTCGAGCGGCACGACCGCGACGCCCATCAGACGCGTGTCGCCGGAGCAAAACGCACCCATGGCGCGATTGTGGGCTCGCGCACCGCCATATTTTAGCTTTGGGTCCTTTTCGCCGAGGAACTGCGTTGGCGCAAATGTCGGAAACACAAGCTGGCAGCGAAAACCCAGATCGTCGAGCGCCTGGCACCGTTCCCCTGGATCGAACGCGCCATATGCGCCCCATCCTTTCGCGCCACCGATGATGTTGGCGCGCAACTCCGCAGCTTTTGAAGGGTCT
>JANYBR010000467.1 GCA_025360685.1 Pseudomonadota bacterium | reverse complement strand
GGCCCGCACTCCGGCGGGCCGTGACATTATGGCGGTTACTCGGTCGAACCAAAAGCAACTCTACGCCACCATCTTGTCGAGGCGGTCACGGATGATCTGCTGCGCCTCGGTCATGATGCGCGTCATCAGTTCCATGCATGTCGGGATGTCGTGGATAAGCCCCTGGGTCTGGCCAGCCGACCAGATGCCGTAATCGGTGTCGCCTGTGTCATAGACCTTGCCGCCGCGCGTGCCGGCCACCAGTTCGCGCACGTCTTCGAACTTGGCGCCGCCGCGACGCTCGATCTCCACCACCTGCTGGCTGATGGCATTGCGCGCCACGCGCGATGAGTTGTGCATGGTGCGGAAAATCATGTCCGTCGCGCGTTCGTCATTGGCGACGAGGGCTTCCTTCACCTTCTGGTGGATCGGGGCTTCCTTTGTGGCCATGAAGCGTGTTCCCATGTTGGCGCCTTCGCAGCCCAGCGCCAGCGCAGCAACCAGGCCGCGCGCGTCGGCGATGCCGCCCGATGCGATCACCGGGATCTTCAACCGAGCGGTCGTCACCGGAAAGAGAACCAGGCCGCCAATGTCTTCTTCGCCCGGATGCCCAGCGCATTCGAAGCCGTCGATCGAGACGCAGTCGACGCCGATCGACTCTGCCTTCACCGCGTGACGCGCCGTGACACACTTGTGGATGACCTTGACGCCGCCGGCCTTGAAGGCGGGCAGATGCGGCTGTGGATTATTGCCTGCGGTTTCGACGATCCCCAGTCCGCTTTCGATGATGACCCGACGATATTCGTCGTACGGTACCGGATTGATGGTCGGCAGAATCGTCAGATTGATGCCGAATGGCTTGTCCGTCAGATCGCGGGTTTTCTTGATCTCCTTCACCAGAAGCTCAGGCGATCCGGGCGTGAGCGCGGTGAGAAAACCGAGCGCGCCCGCGTTGGCCACAGCCGCGATCAGCTCCGCCTTGCCCACGCGGGTCATGCCGCCACAGGTAATCGGCACCTCGACGCCGAACATTTCGGTGAAGCGTGTCTTGATCATAACCGTAACCCCTTGTCTGTTATCTCTGCGGTGAGCCTGCCGCGTTTTGGTGGCCAGCGGAAGTGGTCAATTCCGCTACGGAAATCTGCCCTATCCGACAAAGGGATCGCGCACGGTAATCGTGTCGTCGCGATCCGGGCTGGTCGAAAGCAGTGCTACCGGCGCGCCGATCAGTTCCTCGATCCGGCGCACATACTTGATGGCGTTGGCCGGTAGCTGCGCCCAGCTGCGCGCGCCGCGCGTCGAACTGTTCCAGCCGTCCATCGTCTCGTAGACCGGGGTCAGGCGAGCCTGCTCGTTCGCGTCCGCGGGCAGATAGTCCAGAACCTTGTCGTCAAGCTGGTAGCCGACACAGACCTCGATCGTCTCGAACGCATCGAGGATATCGAGCTTGGTCAGTGCGATGCCGTCGATTCCGCCGGTGATCGTGGTCTGGCGCACCAGCACGGAATCGAACCAGCCGCAGCGCCGCTTGCGCCCCGTCACGGTGCCAAATTCATTGCCGCGTGCGCCAAGCTTCTCGCCGATGTCGTTGAGCTGCTCGGTGGGGAACGGTCCTTCGCCGACGCGCGTGGTGTAGCTCTTAGTGATGCCCAGTACATAGCCGATCTGGCGTGGTCCGATGCCCGAACCGGCGGCCGCCTGTCCCGCCACCGTGTTCGACGAGGTGACATAGGGATAGGTGCCGTGATCGATGTCGAGCAGGACAGCCTGCGCGCCTTCGAACAAGATCCGCTTGCCCGCGCGGCGGGCGGCATCGAGTTCGCGCCAGCTTGAGCCGATATAGGGAAGTATCTTCGGCGCGATCTCCTTGAGCGCTTCCAGAAGCGCTCCCGCGTCGATCTCTTCGGCGCCGGAGCCGCGGCGCAGCGCATTGTGATGGGCGAGCAGCCGGTCGATCTTCGCCGGCAGGCTCGCCGGATCCTTCAGATCGACCACGCGGAGGGCGCGCCGCCCGACCTTGTCTTCGTAGGCCGGACCGATGCCGCGCTTGGTCGTGCCCAGCCGCTGCACGGAGTTGGAGGACTCGCGCACTTCGTCGAGTTCGCGGTGTATGGGCAGCACCAGCACGGCGTTCTCCGCCAACACCAGAGTATCGGGCGTGACCCTGAGGCCTGCCGCACCAACGCGCGCGATTTCCTCCAGCAGCGCCCAGGGATCGACGACGACTCCATTGCCGATGATCGAGCGCTTGCCCTGGATGACGCCCGACGGCAGCAGCGAGAGTTTGTAGGTCTTGTCGCCGACGACGATAGTGTGGCCGGCATTGTTGCCGCCCTGGAAACGCACCACCATCTCGGCCCGGTTGGCGAGCCAGTCGATGATCTTGCCTTTTCCCTCGTCACCCCACTGGGCGCCGATCACTGCGACGTTGGACATATTCCGTACCCGGATGAACGAGTCTCCCGGCAAAGGATTCGCCGGGCACGGTGACCATTTATAGCGCGTCGGCGATTGCGCGCGAACCGATTTGCTGCACTGCGACGATCCGGCCTTTTTGCTCCTCGGCGAGGCTTGCTATCGTGGATTCGGGCAGTTTCGCGGGTATCCATGCCATACAGGCGGCGCATTGCGGTTCAACTCTCCCCCTACCAGGGTGAGCCCCCGCACATCGGTCACAATGGCGGCCCTGCACTCGATCTGTCCTGGGAAGCCTGGCTCTGGCGCCGCGCGCATGCACAAGCCTGGAAGCCACCGCGCCGGGACATCGCGCTGCATCGTCTGAAACGCGCCGAACGGCTGGGACTTGACTATCGCTCCTACGCCGGAGTGCTCATGAACCGCGGCACGCATCTGGGCGCGGCGATATTCGTCCTCGATGGACTGAGCATGGACGAGACCGCGACCGCGTCCGAGAGAATCGCCGGCATTTCGGATTGCAGAGTTCTGGTCGGAGTGCGGGACGGAGATTTTGTCGACTCCGCGCTGGGCGAGAGAGCCGACATGGTCGTCGAAAGTAGCAATGCCGCAAAGCTGGTTCGCAGCATCGATCGCTTCTTGCTGGCTTATCAGCTGACACCGAGCGGCACGTTCATGATTGGTACGTCCTCGGCGCATCTGCGCGCGGCCGAGGACACGGGCCTGGCGCTGTTTCTCTGGGCGCGGGACTATTTCGAACGCAAGGCGAGTTAGAGCTACGATGGAAGACCGGCTCGCCTGGGCCTAGCCACGGCAGAGGCCGTCGGCGCGCGTCGAATGGCGTTCGCCAATCTGCCGCTATGCCGTCGCACTTTTCTCCGCTGCACCGCGAAGACTGGAGCGGGCGAAGGGAATCGAACCCTCGTCAGTAGCTTGGGAAGCTACAGCTCTACCATTGAGCTACGCCCGCTGACCGGTGCTGCATAGCATGAACACGGCCATGCAGGGCAGAGCGCCTCCGGATGGCCAGTAAAATGGTGAATGGAGTTTGTTGGAATGAGTTTTGACGGGTGCTCGGGCCGTGTCTTGGTTGGGGGACAAACCGATGGTGGTCCTTGTATTGCCGATGGCAGTGGGTGCGACGTGATGTGTGGCAACGGAGACCGCGCCGGAACGAAGTTTTGGAACGGAAGCGTTTGGACGGATGTCGTGAAACCGGACGAGGGTGAGGACACCGAGGCAAGCGCAATCTGCGAAGCAAGTGGGACTGCGTGCACCTGACAGGTGCGCTGCTGGCTTCTTGGCCGGCAAAACCATAGTTTGAGGGTCGAGCCGACCGAGCGCCGGCTGACCGTGACAGCATGGTCGCAATTGCACTCTGGGGAAAACCACATGCGAACAGCAATATTGGCGTTGGCCGCCGCGTTGATCTCGTCACCGGCGCTTGCGTCCGACGCAGCAGACGTCATGGCGACGGTGAAGCAGTACAACAGTGACTTCAACAAGGGCGATACGGCGTCGGAAGTGGCGCACTGTGCGCCCAACGCAATCATCATCGACGATTTTGCGCCGCACGCCTGGCAGGGCGCCAATGCTTGCGCCGATTGGGCCGCGGCTCTGGCCGCGTCGGACAAGGCCGGTGGCATCACGAATGAGAAGGTCACGCTCGGCAAGCCCTGGCATGTCGCCGTCACTGGCGATCGGGCCTACGCCGTCTATTCGACGCACTATTCGTACAAGCTGAACGGAAGGGCCGTTGTCGAACAAGGCGTTTGGACATTCGCGCTGCAAAAGCTCGCGGCCGGCTGGCGCATTGCAGGTTGGGCGTGGGCGCAGCACTAGCCTTCAGGCTTACCATTTGCGTCAAGCGTTAGACACAGAATCGCGGCCATCAGGCTGTGAGCTCTTTCGCTGCGCGGCTGCCGAGGACCTCCTATATCTCGGGAGTTGTGCGAGGACTGAAAAGTCCACCTAGCCTCGGCCAGTTTCATCATCTAAACTTTTTGTTATGCCCTTCGATGGGGGTCCTGGTGCGTTATTCAGGGGGTCAATCATGTCTCCAATGACCAGCATGTTTCGTGCGACGGCCATTTTCGCTGTGGCAGGCTTGGCCGCGATTGTCTTTGCGTCTCCGGCGGCGGCGCGTGGTCCAATAACTTTGCGCGCCTGCAATAACACGCGCCAGACTGTCCTGGTGGCGAGCAGTTACATTCCGGTCGGTGGCGCTGACTGGCGCAACAAGGGATGGACCAAAGTTCGGGCCCACTCCTGCTCCAATATATTCAGGACGAACAACCGTACATTCTATGCGCGCGCGGAAGTGAGGGGTCACTCGAACCGGTTTTGGGGGCACGACATCAAGCAGTGCGTCGAATACCCCGGTCCCTATGACTTCTATACGGGTTCGGATGACACGACGTGCCCCGAGGGCGAACCACAGCAATTCACGACATTTCATTCCGACGGCCGTTCCGCCTTTGTGTGGAACCTCGATCCCTGAGAGCGGTTCGACGTGACGAAAGCGGGCGGTGGGACGCTATCCCTGGCCGGTGCTCAGGATTTGGTGCGGCCGTAGAGGAGGCAATCTCGCCGCTCGCCATCGCGCAGCACATGGCCGAGCAGGGTGCCTTCGTAAGAAAAGCCTAATTTTTCCAGCAAACGCCTCGACGCATCATTGCCCGCATGGCAGCGCGCCGACAGGCGTTCCAGTTCGAGTTCGCCGAACGCAAAGGCGACGATCCGTTCCATCGCCTCAAGCGCATATCCTCTTCCCCACACTTCGCGCCGGAACAGGAAACCGACTTCGGCACGCTTGTGATGCCGGTTGATCTCGGACAAGTCGCATTCGCCGATCGCCGGACCGCGCGGCGAAAGCGCCACTACCCACCACTGCACAGCTCCGCTTTCGAACTCGGCGAAGTAGTGTTCGATGATGCGGCGGACTTGATCAGCGCTGTCCTGCGGCGGCCGGTCCCAGTAGCGCATGACTTCGGCGTCACCGCGCGCCAAGATGATTTCGGACGCGTCATGCAATTGGATCGGGCGGAGGAACAGGCGCTTGGTCTGGAGATTCATCGGGATCGATAGAGGTGGCGAACGCGCAGCCGGCCAATGCTCGGTCCTACTTGCAGGGCCATAAGTTTACATCGTTACAAGTGCGGAGTTTTGGCCGGAGTAATCTGGAAAACCATGAGGCGGCCGGCGCTTTCGCGCCGTAGCCGCCTCACGCTGCCCCCTTCAAAGCGGACCCTAGTAACCGCGAGGCCTAGCCCCCAAGCCGTTCGGACCCGCGGCGGCGTAACTGTGACCGGACCGGGGGTGGACGCAACGGGCGACAAGGGGGTCCGTTCATATTTGCGTGATCTGTTGATTTGCAGCAACATTTTCGCTGACGGGGCCGTCAACCATGCACTTGGTCAGGGTTGCTTGAAATGTTTCGAGAGCTTCAGGCCTTGGCGCTGATAGCTCGAACCGATTCCCTGCCCATAAACCTCCGGCGGCGGGTCGGTCAGCCGTTCGAACACCAGCCGGCCGATGACCTGGCCGTGCTCCAGAATGAAGGGAACCTCGCGCGACCGCACTTCCAGCACGCCACGGGCGGCCGGCGGATGGCCCGGCTCATAACCGAAACCCGGATCGAAGAAGCCGGCATAGTGGACCCGGAACTCGCCGACCAGCGGATTGAACGGCACCATCTCGGCGGCATAATCCGGCGGTATGGCCACAGCTTCCCGGCTGACGAGGATGTAGAACTCGTCCGGATCGAGTACGAGGTGGCCATCCGGGTGGGCCTCGATGGAGTCCCAGAAGGCGGCCGGGTCGAGCGCGTCGCGCTTGTCGACATCGATGATCCCGGTGTGCCGCTTCGCGCGCCAGCCGATGCGCCCGCCACCCTGTCCCCGCAGGTCGATGCTAAGCGCCAGTCCATTGTCGATATCGGCCTCGCCCGTGACCAGGGGGCTCTCCGCATGCAGACGGCGCAGTTGGGTGTCGGTAAACACCGGCGAGCCGTGACGCACGCGAAGCTGGTTCAGTCGCGTGCCCTTTCGAACCAACACCGGAAACGTTCTCGGGCTGATTTCAGCAAAGAGCGGACCACGATATCCCGGCTCAATCCGGTCGAACGCCTGCGCCCGGTCGGTGATCAGGCGCGTGAAGACATCGATGCGGCCGGTGGAACTTTTCGGATTGGCGGTGCCCGACACTCGGGACGAAAAGTCGGCGACCTCCAGCAGTGGCACGATGTAAACGCAACCGGTCTCAAGAACCGCACCATGGGTCAGATCGATCTCGTGCATGAAGACCGAAGACAAGCGATCGTTCACGGTCGCATTCGGTCCCGGAAGAAAGCTCGCGCGCACACGCCAGGCCACCGGCCCAAGCCGCAAATCAATGCTAGCGGGCTGGATCTGCGAGTCTTCGATGTCCTCGGTGGCAGTAATCTCGTGCCGCGTGCGGATCAGCCGCTTGAGCACATGGCTGGGCAGGATGCCCGTCGAGAAACGGCCATAGTGCTCGTTCTCAGTCGCGTCGCCGAAAAGAAGTGGGTCCGCCTGCGTCATGCCAGTCTTATAGAAGCGAGCGGGAGCACGGTCACTTGGCTGGGCCAAGGAACTCACGGATATCTGCGATCGCTTCGGCGAGTCCGCAGCGTTTTACCGTTGCATCCGGCGGAAATGCGCTCAATAGCCGCGTTGGAGTGGCGGCTTCCAGGATGACGAAGCAGCCCTTGTCGCCAGCGCCGCGAATCAGCCGGCCGAAGGCCTGTTTTAAACGGAACCGCGTCAGCAGATCGTCGTAACCCTTGCCGAAGCGCAGCCGCCGCGCCTTGTGCAGGATCGTCGGCTTGGGCCAGGGCACCTTGTCGAACACCGCCAGCCGCAGGGAGCGTCCCGGCACATCCACCCCGTCGCGCAATGCGTCGGTGCCGAGCAGGCAGGCGTTTTCTTCGGCGCGGAACAGATCGACCAAAGCACCCGTGTCGAGCCGGTCCACATGTTGTGCGTAGAGCGTGACGCCGGCTTCGTTGAGCGGCGCCGAGATACGCTGCTCGACCGCGCGCAAAGTGCGCACCGCGGTGAAGAGGCCGAGCGCACCTCCGCCGCTCGCCAGGAAAAGTTCGCGATATGCCGCCGCAAGCTGCTCGATGTCGCGGCGGTTCACGTCCTTCACGACGAAGATGCGCGCCTGATCGGCATAGCGGAACGGCGAACCGAAACTTGCCCGTCTGGGTGGTTGCGGTAGATGACCGGCGCCCGTGCGCACTTCGGCGCTCGCCCAGTCATCTACGCCGTCCGAGGTGTCGCGCAACGTTGCCGAGGTGATCAGGGCCCCGTGCGCCGGTGCCAGAACGTCGCGCGCAAATGGAATCGTCGGGTCGACCCAGTGCCGCTCCAGGCCGATATCGACATCGCGTCCATCCTCGCGCGCAATTTCGAACCAGTCGACGAAGTCGGCGCTGCGTTCGCCTTCCAGATTCTCAAGCATTTGGATCCAGGTCGGCACCACGAAGCGGCCGCGCCAGACAAGCCCCCGTGCCGCCGCTTCGATCCGCGCCCGGCTGTAGCTTTCGAGTTCCTCGGTCTTGTCGTCCATCTGCTTGCGCAGCAGGGCGGCCAGCGCGATCAGCGGAGCGGCGAGCCGCTTCAGGCCGAGCGCCAGATCGCGCGCCGCCGCCAGAATCTCAGCCCCAAGCGGCTGCGTGTCGGCTTCGATCGTGTAGAAGCTTTCGCTGTCTTCGCTGCGCGCGCGCACGTGATGATAAGCGGTGGCAAGAAATACTTCGCCCGGCCCGCGCGGCCCACCGCCATGCAGGCGCGACATCCAACCTTCGCCGGCCAGCGTTCCCGCGGCAGAGATGCAGGCATCCAGAGCCTCCTCGGCCTTGGGATCATCCAAGGTCAGATCGCGCAAGCGTTCTTGAAGGCCGCGCATCCGGCTGCGAGCGCGCCCCTCCGGGCCGCGGATCCAGCGCCGCAGGTCTGCCATCTCTACACCTGACAGGAGCGGCGCGAAGCCGGAGTCCGCGGCGTCGAACAGGTGATGGCCTTCGTCGAAGACATAGCGCACGCGCCGCTCGGGGGGCGCATCGGTGGTCTCGTCGACCGCCATCCAGTCCTGTGAGGCCTGCGCGATCACCAGCGCATGGTTCGCCACCACGATCGGCGCATGGCGCGCGCGGCGGATCGCGCGTTCGATGAAACAGGTGCGATAGTGCGGGCAAGCCGCGTAGACGCACTCGCCTCGCCGGTCGGTGATTTCGCCCAAAGGAAGCGACGCGCCGAGAAACGCCGGAAAGCCCGCGCCGGAAACGTCACCGTCGGTCGTCGCACCGACCCAGCGTGCGATGAGGCCGAGCGCCACGGTGCGCTGGCCCGGCGCCAACGCTGTGCGTTTGGCGGCTTCTTCGAAGTTCAGCAGGCAAAGATAGTTTTCGCGCCCCTTGCGCACGACGGCCTTCTCGTCGCGCTCCTCAGGATCGGGATAAAGGTGGGCGATCTCCTGCACGATTTGGCGCTGCAGATTGCGCGTGTAGGTAGAGATCCACAGGCCAGGCCCATTCTTCTCCGCCCACAAACTGGCTGGTGCCAGATAGCCCAGCGTCTTGCCGACGCCGGTTCCCGCCTCGATCAATGCGACTTTTGGCGCGCCGGCCTCGTCGCGCGCGCCAAATGCGTACGAGGCGGCGTCGCTGTAGGACGCCTGTTCGGGGCGCTGCTCGCCGGAGCTGCCGACGAGTTGTGCGAGCCTGCTGCGCGCATCGTCGGGCGAGATCGGCAGAGAACCCGGCTTGTCAGGTGCCTGGTCGTCTTCCCATTGCGGCAGGCTGCTCCAGGACTCGAACCCGGCCAACGGCGACTGCTTGCCCTCGGGTTCGCCGAGCACCTCGAGAATTGCCGGTGACCACCGCCAGCCCGCCCGCCGCAAGGACCCGGCCAGCGCACGCATATTGGCGCGTGCGGCCTCGGGCGCATCTCGGATCATCGCGACGAGAGTCGCGGCCGCTTCGCGCAAGGAGCGCGCCGATTCCTCCTGCGTATGCGGTGGCAGGAGCCCCAGCACGCGTGCCAGCCCGCGCGCACTTGGTACGCACGGCGAGCCGGGTTTCACAAACGCGAAGAGCTCCAGCACGTCGAACAGCGCAGCGGCAGGCGGCGATTTCAGACGACCCGAGATGAACGCAGCATGCGCGACAAGTACATCGCCGCTGCGAAACAGCTTGCGCGCCTCTTCCAGATCGGCTCGGCGGCACGCGCCGTCCGCCGAACACAGTACGGCGCCGCCCGGCGCCGGAACCAAAGCGGGCAGGTTGCGCCAGTCGCGCGAAGGAACGGATTCGATGGGCATGGACGAGGATCATTGACGGTTTGTCCGCCCAAGACTAGCGTCTGCGGCCTTTCCAAACGCATTTGATTGAGCCGTTCCAATGCCTTCCGGCGCGCCGATCCCCTATCGCCCTGACCTTGCGGCCGAGGCAAAGACCTGGCCATTCGAGGAAGCTCGCAAGATTCTGGCACGTGTCGAACGCAAGACGGCCGCAGGGAGCCCGCCATCCGAAATCGTTTTCGAAACCGGCTACGGTCCATCCGGCCTGCCGCACATCGGCACATTCGGCGAAGTGGCCCGTACCACCTGGGTGCGCAACGCGTTTCAGATGATGTCCAAGATCAAGACGCGGCTCATCGCCTTTTCGGACGATATGGACGGTCTGCGAAAAATTCCCGGCAATATTCCGAACGCCGAGGTTCTCGCCGCAAATCTCGGCAAGCCGTTGACGTCGGTGCCGGACCCGTTCGGCACGCACGCCAGCTACGGCGCGCACAACAACGCGCGCCTGAAGTCGTTCCTCGACCGGTTCGGATTCGAATATGAATTCCTGAGCTCGACCGAGTGCTACAAGTCGGGCCGATTCGATCGCGCGTTGCAAACCGTGCTCGAGCACTACGAAGCTGTGCGCGACATCGTGCTTCCTACTCTGGGTCCTGAGCGGCGCGCCACCTATTCGCCGTTCCTGCCGATCAGTCCACGCAGTGGACGGGTGCTGCAAGTTCCGATTCTCGAGTGGAACAAAAAGGCAGGCACGATCGTGTTCGACGACGAGGGCAAGAAAACCGAACTTCCGGTCACGGGCGGCCACGCGAAGTGCCAGTGGAAGGTCGATTGGGCGATGCGCTGGTTCGCGTTGAACGTCGACTATGAGATGTCAGGCAAGGACCTCATTTCCTCTGTCGAACTGTCGACCAAGATCACCACGGCGCTGGGCGGCACGCCGCCCGAGACCTTGAACTACGAATTGTTTCTCGCCGAAGACTCGCAGCGCATCTCGAAGTCCAAGGGCAATGGTCTCTCGGTGGATGAGTGGTTGACCTACGGGCCCGATGAAAGCATCGCGCTGTTCATGTACCAGAAACCGAAGACGGCAAAACGCCTGTTTTTCGACGTGATACCCAAGGCGGTCGACGACTATGTCGCCTATCTCGAGGCCTATCATTCCAACGAGACGAGCGAGGCGCAGCGGATCGACAATCCGGTATGGCATCTGCATGGCGGAAATCCACCCACAGAGCGCTATCCGGTCAGCTTTGCGCTCTTACTGACTCTCGTCAGCGCATCGCATGCGCACAATCACGACGTGCTGTGGGGGTTCATTCGATCCTACGCCCCGCAGGCCTCGCCCGAAGCCAATCCGGGACTGGAGCGTCTCGTTGGTTACGCGTTGAAATACTACGAAGACTTCGTGAAGCCGCAAAAGAAGTATCGCTCGCCTAGTGAGAAGGAACGTGTGGCACTCTCCGATCTAGCCGATCGTTTCGAGAAACTCGGCAACGAGCGCGATCCGGAGACGGTGCAAAACGTGGTGTATGAAATCGGCAAGGCGCACGGTTTCGAGCCGCTGCGCGATTGGTTCAAGGCGCTGTACGAAGTCCTGTTCGGCCAGAGCGCGGGCCCGCGCTTCGGTTCCTTCGCCGCAGTCTATGGCTGTATCGAAACCGCTGCCCTTATCCGCCGCGCGCTGGCCGGCGAATTCACTGCCGCCGCATGAAGCTCGTTCTCGCGCTGCTGTTCGTGATTGTCACCGTGCCCGCGCTTGGTGCGACGCCGTACGAGATCTATGCCTCGGGCCGCTACGAAGACGCAATGAAGGCCGGCACGGCGACAGGCACCGCGGCTGGCCTCACGACTGCGGCGCGCGCTGCCCTTGCCGATGCAACAACGCGCCCTGTGCCATGTCTCGCGTGCTTGAATCGTGCGGAGAATTTTGCCCGGCAGGCCATTGCCGTCGACCGGCACGTCGCCGAAGGTCACATCTATCTTGCAGTGGCGATGGGATATGAGGCGCGTATCGTTGGGCCGGTTTGGGCGCGCGCGCATAACTATCCCGGCCGCGCCAAGCAAGAACTCGACGCGGCGCTCGCCATCGATCCGAAAAGTCCATGGGCACTGGGCGCTCTGGGCGGATGGAATATCGAGATCGTGCGCACCGGCGGCGAAACTCTTGCCAGCTGGCTCTATGGCGCGGGCGTGGACAAGGGGCTCACCGCATTCGCCGCCGCCTTCAAGGCCGCGCCGGACAATCTTTCGGTCCGCTACCAATACGCGCTGTCTCTCTCGGGCTACGACGCAGACCGTTTTCGTCACGAAATTGATGAGGCCTTCGCGCGCATCGCGAGGGAAAAACCGGCGACGGCCTATGAGGCGCTGTCGCGCGGCCGCGCCGCCGAGCTGGCGGCATTGCTGAAAAGCGGCAATCGCCAGACGTTCGATGCCAAGGTGCACCGGTACCAGGGTTATCCCTAGCTACTGACTGGCCCAGATGATCCGGTGCATGAATGCGATCTCCGAGAGCGCGTAGCCGCGGTCCTCGAACGCCGGATTGAACGATTTGAGCTCGATGCGCTGGGCCGTGAGCCGCGACAGCTGCTTGGCCATCACTTCGCCCGCGACGCTCTTAACCACGACGCGGTCGCCGCGCCGTACGCTGGCGGAGGGCGAGACCACGATACGGTCGCCGTCGCGGTAGACGGGCAGCATGGACTCGCCCGTGACCTCGAGCGCATAGGCGTGCTCGTCGGCCAGTTCAGGGAACGGGATTTCGTCCCAGCCTGCCCCGGCCGGAAATCCGGCATCGTCGAAATAGCCGCTGGTGCCGGCCTGGGCCATACCGATCAGCGGAACGCTGCGCGCATAAGAACGCGTGGCAGCGCCTTCGCGCCCGACGAGAGAGACGAACTCGTCCAGTGTTGCGCCCGTGGCGCGCAGCACTTTCGAAACGCTTTCGGTCGACGGCCAGCGCAGCTTTCCGTTGGCGCCGCCGCGCTTGCTCTTGTTAAATGTGGTGGGGTCGAGCCCGGCGAGCTTGGCAAGCCCGGACGGTGAAAGCCCGTGCCGCGCTGCCAGAGCGTCGATCGCGCCCCAGATTTGATTGTGGGTCAGCATTCCTGCACTCCGTAAGAAGCTGGTCCGCCGTGGGGGGTAATTGTTCCTAGAAAATTATTAATACTAGGAATTACCACTCCTTAGGCTACCAGGTCTAGAGGGTTTGACATGATTTTGGACGCCGCGTCCTCCGTTTTGCGGCTTTTTCCCGCCGAAACGGCCCACAAACTGACGATTCGCCTGACGCGTGCTCTTGAGCCGATGCTTCCGGCCGCCCGGGCTTCGGATCGCAGGCTCGCCGTTCGCGCATTTGGCCGTGACTTCCCCAACCCCATCGGACTGGCGGCCGGCTTCGACAAGAACGCCGAAGTCCCCGATGCCATGCTCAAATTCGGCTTCGGTTTTGTCGAGTGCGGCACCGTCACGCCGAGGCCCCAGTCCGGCAATCCGCGGCCGCGGCTTTTTCGGCTGACCGAGGACCGCGCCGTCGTCAATCGCATGGGTTTCAACAATGACGGCATGGAAGCGGTGGCCGAGCGCCTCTCTGCCCGCCCACGGAAAGGGCTCTTGGGCATCAACATCGGCGCCAACAAAGATTCCGCCGATCGCATCGGCGACTATTTCAGGGCGTTCGCGCGGCTGGCGCCGCTCGCGGACTATGTTGCCGTCAACGTGTCTTCGCCGAACACGGCCGGACTGCGCGACCTGCAAAATCGCGATGAGCTTTCCCGCCTTCTGAGCCTGCTGACCGAGGAACGCGCCAAGCTGGCACTGCCGGTTCCGCTTCTCCTGAAGATCGCGCCGGATCTGGACGGCCATGCGCTCGATGACATCGCAAGTGTCGTAGCGCAAACCGGTATCGAAGGTGTGATCGTCTCCAATACCACGATCGAGCGGCCGTCCACGCTGGTCAGCCCTCTTGCAGCCGAATCGGGCGGCCTGTCGGGCGTGCCGCTCATGGTGCCATCGACCCATGTCCTGCGCGAAATGCGCGAGCGCGTGGGGTCGCGCGTCACGCTGATCGGAACGGGCGGCGTTTCCTCCGGCGCCGACGCCTACGCAAAGATCCGCAGCGGTGCAACGCTGGTGCAGCTCTATTCGGCACTCGCATTTCAAGGACCCGGACTGATACGGCGCATCAAGCGCGAGCTTCTCGACTGCCTCGTGCGCGACGGCTTCTCAGGAATATGGAACGCGATCGGCGCCGATATTCGTTGAGAGCGCATAAGAAATAGTCCGCCTGCCTGCTTGATGGGCAGCAACCCTAACGCCGATGTATCGCGTCATTAGCGTTGCGTCGCATGGCCGTGCGGCGCGATTCATGCAGAATGAATCAAGGGTGCGGGGGAAATGCCGACGATGGAGCATGCGCAATTGACGCAAGTGTGGGACCTGCTGGCTGCAATCGTCGCGCGCCAGACACCTTTCGCGCAGATCATGATCACGCTTGGGACCGCTTTCTTCATTGTCATGGTGATCGAAGGAATTCGAACCAGCATCCTGGCCATGCGACGCGGCCACGAAGAACCGCGGGCGCCTTCGAAAACGGACTCTTCTCCGATGGCCGCTCCGGCCAACGATGCTCTGGCGACGCGTTTGCATGCCGCACGCGCGATATCGCGTCCCGCAGCGCGCCCGCTCAGAAAACTCCAGGTTGCCGCATCGCCTGTCTCCCTGGCAAAAAGGTTAACACCGGCGATCCGCCGGATTCCTCACGGGAATTCGAAGGAGCATTCGCCGGAAACAACCAGTTTTTGAGGATTATCTCGTTCCGCCGAACCGCCCGTATATAGTTCCGCCATAGGGGTGGGGGATGTCATGCAGGAAGATTTTGGAAAACTCATCGTGCGCGTCGGCACGGGGGGGCTGTTGCTGACGCACGGAGTACACAAACTTCTGACCGGCATCGGACCGATCAAAGAGATGCTGACGGCTCACAATGTTCCCGACGTGGTCGGTTATGGCGTTTATCTGGGAGAAATCGTCGGACCGATCCTGGTCATCCTCGGACTGTTTTCGCGTATCGGAGGTGCCTTGATTACGGTGAACATGATCGTGGCGGTTCTCCTCGCTGGTAGCGGCTCGCTGCTGCTGTTGAACGATCAGGGTGGATACGCGCTCGAACTGGAGACGTTCTACCTTCTTGGCGGTCTGACCATCATTCTTCTCGGCGCCGGCCGGTTTGGCCTTGGCATCGGTGGCCGGTGGAACTGAACGCCGCTCTCCCCTAGGGAAGCAGGAAGTGGCCGCGCAGGGCCGCGATCGGTTTGGCCGCATCGTCCTGCCACATCTGCGCATGCACGTTGACGACGCGACGCCCCTGGCGTGCCAGTCGCGCGCTTGCATAACTGGTCATCGCCCGCCCGGTCCGCAGATAGTCGATGGTGATGTCCACGGGTTTCGGAAACGCCAGGCTGCGGTTTTCCCAAACAGTTTGCGCGATCGCCGCCGTCTCAAGCAGCGATCCGATGACACCGCCATGGATGGCGGGAATCATCTGATTGCCGACCAGTTTCGCGTCGAAGGGCATTTCGAGCGTGAGCGCAGCGCCGGCGATGTGCGCCCGCACGCCGAGCCAGGCGCAATAGGGAACGGCGGCGAGCAGCGCGTCCATGTCGGGCGCGACACCGTCATTCGCGGCGCGAACCAGCAGCTCCATCGTCTCAAACCATCTTTGCGGGCATGCCCGCGCCGCCGGTGCTGGTGAACATGAACGTGCCGGTGGCGATGGCGACCGGATCGTCGATGGAATCCTGGTAGGCGCGGGCGCGTGCGAAGGCGATCTCGTGCGTGACCTTCACGCATTCGCCCTCGAAGAGCAGGTCGGCGCCGGGGCGGGCGGGTTTCATATAGTCGATGCGCAAATCCAGGGTCGCGAACGATGCGGGCTCTCGCAAAGCGCTGCCGACCGCCATGCCGCAGCACTGGTCAAGGAATCCCGTGATGACGCCGCCATGGGCCACGCCTGTGTCAGGGTTGCCGACAATCTTGTCGGAATAGGGTAGGCGCATCTTCGCCCAGCCGGCGCGAACTTCGACGACTTCGCCGTCCAGCCCATTCACAAAGGGCGTGCGTCCCATGCCCATGGCCAGGGATTGCCGCCAGATTTCGCTCGGATCGCTCATGTTTCTAAGAGATGGGCTGACTGACGGACTGTCAAACGCGATGGAGTCGCGTCGGAATGCGCGGATAGCTCCGGACAGGTATCAAGATCATTGGGCGCGGCACTCGGCGCCCACAAAATATAGAGCGCAACCCAGTTGCTGGGGTGAGTCGAAATTGACGTGGTGTCACCAATCGCTAGACTCCGCTCGCCTCTCCCGCCACCAGGAGCTTCATGGAAACCGCACTCGCCAAATCGCCTGTTTCGCCACGGGTGGAGCCACTCGGCAAGCGTGAGCAGACCAAGGTCCAAAACCGTGAATTGATCCTGGAAGCCGCCCGGCAAGTGTTTGCCGAGCTCGGCTTCGGCGCGACGACGGTGCGCGACATCATCCGCGCCACGCCGCTCGCCTCGGGCACCTTCTACAACTACTTCAAGTCGAAGGAGGAGGTTTACCAGGCCATCCGGGACGATGTCGCTCTCGCCATCCGGCCGCGCCTGCGCGAAGAGCGCGTCAAGGCCAAGTCGGTGGAGGAGTTCATCTCCAGCACGTTCCGCACCTTCATGGAGTTCGTGGCCGACGATCAGGTCAATTTCCGTACCATACGTCACACGGCCGACACGACGAGGGTCCGGCTCGACACACCGGAAGTCATCGCCGGTTTCGAGGAGTTGCGCGAGGACATCGAGAAAGCCATCAAGGAAGGGGTGTTTCCGCCGGTCGACGCCGATTTCCTGATGGCCTCGATCGTCGGCGTGGCGTTCGAAGTCAGCGATCGCATGATGCTGCGTGAGAAGCGCGATCCGAGCGCCGCGGCGATCTTCGCAACGGCACTCTTCCTCGGCGGCATCCGCACCTTGCCGCATGCCTCCCATCCATCCTCCGGCGCGGGTACGGCGTGAAGGCTATCGTCTGCCGCGAGATTTCCGACGAAATCGGCACGCTGAAACTCGAAGATATCGAGTTGCCGGCGCTCAAGCCGCATGAAGCGCGCGTCCGCATCCGCGCCGCAGCGGTCAACTTCCCCGACATCCTGACGGTGCAGGGCAAATACCAGCACAAGCCCGACCTGCCGTTCACCCCCGGCAGCGAAGCGGCGGGCGACGTCATCGCCGTCGGCAGCGCCGTAGCGAATGTGCAAGCCGGCGACCGCGTGATCTGCAATGGGCTCGGCGCCTATGCGGAAGCGATGCAGGTTCCCGCCGTAGGCCTGCACAAAATTCCGCCTGGCGTCGACTATGCCCAGGCCGCGGGCTTTTCCGTTGCCTATCTTACGGCCTATGTCGCGCTGGTGCGCCGGGCCGAGTTGCAGGCCGGCGAATGGCTGCTCGTACACGGCGCGGCCGGTGGTGTCGGGCTTGCCGCCGTCGACCTTGGCAAGCTGCTCGGCGCCAAGGTGATCGCGACAGCGTCAAGCGAAACCAAGCGCGCCTTTCTCAAGGGCTATGGCGCCGATCATGTCCTGCCATCGACCGGCTTTCGCGAGGCCGTGAAGTCGCTCACCGGCGGCAACGGAGCCGACGTGATCTACGATCCGGTCGGCGGCGATGTCTTCGACGAATCCACGCGCTGCATCGCCTTCGGCGGCCGCATCGCGATCATCGGATTCACCTCTGGCCGAATTCCCTCGATTGGCGTGAATATGCCGCTGATCAAGGGTTATTCGATCCTGGGCGTGCGCGCCGGCGAATATGGCCGCCGATTTCCGCAAAAGGGCCGCGAGAACATCACGGCGATCCGCAAGCTCCTCGAGGACGGAAAAGTCCGGCCGCATATTCACGCGCGTTTTCCGCTGGCCCGCGCGGTCGATGCCATGCGCACGCTCCAGGATCGCACGGTCATCGGCAAAGTGGTGATCGAACCCTAAGCTCCACTGTCATCCCCGGCGAGCCGCGCAATCGCGCGGCGAGGGAAGGGGACCCAGGCTTATACGCATCTCAGCCGTTTCAATGCCTGGGTCCCCTTCCCTCGCTTCGCTCGCCGGGGATGACAGCCGAGTTTTAGACGCTCAACTTATCCAGCGCCTTCAGAATCGCGCTCGTCATCGCGCTCGTGCCGACTTTGGTCTTACCCGGCTGCATGATGTCGGGCGTGCGAAAGCCTTCGGCCAGCACGCGTTCGACCGCCTTCTCCAGCAGCATCGCATCGTCGCCGCGGTCGAGCGAATAGCGCAGGCACATCGCGAATGACAGGATGCAGGCAATGGGATTGGCGACGCCTTGCCCGGCGATGTCCGGCGCGCTGCCATGAATCGGCTCGTAGAGCGCAAGCTGGCGGCCGTTTGAATCCTTCGCGCCGAGCGAGGCGCTGGGCAGCATGCCGAGCGATCCAGTCAGCTGCGCCGCTTCGTCCGAC
>JANYBR010000463.1 GCA_025360685.1 Pseudomonadota bacterium | reverse complement strand
GTCCTCGAAGTGAAGCTTAAGAGGATCTCGGTCGGCCATGCCCATGACCCAGTCGGTTGAGCGTCCCGCCGCATTCATCACCGTCGTGGCCAGCGCAGCGATCCAGGCCGGCTGGCCGCGCGTCGAGACCGCCATCATGGGTGCACTGAGCACGGCAGCGGAAAAAGCTCGCGGCCGGTCGTGCAAGGTGCGCAAGAGGATGTGCGCGCCCATCGAATGAGCGAGCGCCAGCGGCGGCGCCACGCCCATCGGCTTGATGACCTGCTCGAGGAACGTCGCGAGGTCCTCGTCATATTCGCGAAAATCACCGACATGACATTTCAGCGGATCGGCAAGCGCGCGCGTCGAGCCGCCTTGTCCGCGCCAATCGAAAGTGGCCACGCCGAAGCCGCGGCCACGCAGCTCGTCGATCACCTCGGCGTATTTTTCGATGAATTCGGTCTGGCCGTGCAGCAGCACGCAGGCGCCGCGAGCCTTGGTGTCCTCCGCGCGCTCGAATACGGCCGTGCGCAGTCTTGCGCCGCTGGGTGTGATGATGAAATGCGCCCGCAATGAATCGAGCGCTGGCGTCATCGCGGCTAACCGCGAGCCTTTTGCAGAACGGGGCCGAGTTTCATCGCAAGGCCCATGTCGCCGGCAACGCGCAGCTTGCCCTGCATGAATGCGGACGTGCCGTCGAGTTCGCCCTTGACCATCTTCTCGAACGTGTCGAGTGTCACCGAGATCGTGCAATCCGCGCTTTTGCCATCGCCGTCCGAGACCGAATTCGGACTGGATTTGCCGTCGACGAGCACACTGCCCGCATCGCCGAAATCAAATTTCAGCGTTCCGCCCAGGCCGGAATTGGCGCCGATCGCGCCACCCATCTGCGTGATGATCTGCTGTACCGCTGCCGAGCTCATGACCGTTCCTTCCCGATTGCGCTTTGCCCGTCTGCCGGGGAAATTGCGCCGGGAATATGAGCATTTGTGAGGGAATCAGACAACCGGCCCTCGCGGTGCATTGCTTTGGCGGCGAACCTGACCGAACCTTCGGACGGGGTCGGCGAAAGGCAAGCGCATGTCCGTTAGGGACCGTCAAACTTTAGCGGGTCTGTTCAGCCAGGAAACCGCAGCCGGCAATACGAGTTGGCCCGAACAGCGTGACCGCCTCGACATGCTGTCGGAACTGATGCCCGCAGTGACGGGCTTCGAAGCCGAGCCGGCAAAGATTGGTGGCATTGCCGGCGAGTGGATCCGGGGCAAAAGTGTGCGCCGCATCGACGCCGCACTGCTCTATCTGCATGGCGGCGGTTACGCCATCGGCTCGCCGAAGTCGCATCGCCACATGCTGGGGCCGCTCAGCGCCGACAGCGGACTTCCGATCTTTGCCGCCGACTACCGGCTGGCGCCGGAGCATCCGTTTCCGGCCGCGGTGGACGACGCGGTTGCCGCTTACAAGGGCTTGCTCGACAGCGGCATCGCCGCAGACAAGCTGGCCATTGCCGGCGACAGCGCCGGCGGCGGACTGACGATCGCGACGTTGGTAGCCGCGCGCGACAAGGGCTTGCCAATGCCGGCCTGTGCGGTCGCGCTTTCGCCGTGGTGCGATCTTCCGCAAGGAGGCGAGTCGTTCCGTTCGCGGGCAGAGCGCGATCCCATCGTCAAGAAGGACGGCATCGACACGATGGCGGCAGCCTATCTCGCAGGCGCCGACCCCAAATCGCCGCTCGCCTCGCCGCTGTTCGCCAGATTGCACGGCCTGCCGCCGTTGCTCATCCAGGTCGGGACCGAAGAAGCACTGCATGACGACGCCGTCGCACTCAAGGCGCGCGCGGAAAGTGCCGGCGTCGAAGTCTCCTTCGAGTCCTGGGGCGGCATGATGCATGTCTGGCACATCTTCCATCCGATTTTGTCGGAAGGCCGCGACGCCATCGCTCGCGCCGGGTTGTTCCTCAAGCGTCGCATTCCATGAGTCTGGCCGAAGACGAAGAAACCCCAGCTATCGCGACTACGTTGCCGTCGCATGCCGCGGAGAAGCGCGATGTGCTCGGCAATCTCTGTTTCTACCTGCACTTCGCGGTGATGATCTACATCGTGACGGGCTGGCTGGTGCCGCTCGACGCTGCATTGGTTTTCTACATGTGCTTCCTGCCGGCGGTGGCCGTGCAATGGCAGTTCAACAAGAATTCCTGCGTGCTCAACAATATCGAGTCGCTGATGCGCAGCGGCCAATGGCGCGACCCCAACAATCGCGAAGAGGGCGCCTGGCTTCAGACCCTAGCGCTGAATGTCACCGGCATCCTGTTCAAGCCGTGGCAAATGGACGTGTTTACCTATTTCGTCATCGCAGCGCTGTGGGTCGCCGGGCTCAGCCATCTTTTGTGGTGGTGAAAAGCCGCGGCGGCGGACCTTGAACCCGACTTTGCCTTTCCTACCTAAGCCATATCCGGGCGGCCCAATGGCGTCCGGCATTTTGAAACGGCCCCGGTTCATTCTGAACGGGGCCAAAACCGCAACGCTTTCAGGAGGTTGTACCATGCGTGACTTTTCCCCCTATTTCCGTTCCACCGTCGGCTTTGACCATCTGTTCGACATGCTCGACCAGGTCACGGACGCGGGCAACGGCTATCCCCCCTACAACATTGAACGCACCGACGAGACCCGCTACCGGATCTCGGTTGCGGTCGCCGGTTTCGGTGAGAAGGACCTGAACGTCGAAGTGCGCGATGGTGTGCTGACGGTCAGCGGCAAACGCGAAGAGGCGGCCAAGCCGAGCTTTCTTTACCAGGGCATCGCGGGCCGCACATTCGAGCGCCGGTTTCAATTGGCCGAACATGTCGAGGTCCGTGCCGCCAAGCTCGAGAATGGCCTGCTGCACGTCGATCTGGAGCGGATCGTCCCTGAGGAGAAGAAGCCCCGACGCATCGCGATCAACGCCACGGAGCTCAAGGCGATCGATGGACAGGCGCGCGCCGCTTAACGACATCGCTCTAAAAGGATGACAGGGGCCGGGTATCGGAGATACTGATACCCGGCCCCTTTTTGCGATCCATCCGAATGCCCAGCTGGCAAAGCTCGTTTGTCGACCGATTCCGCCGCATGGGGCGCCCACGTGGAGCCACAGCGGGGACCGAGATCGCCGAATTGCGCCGGCAATATTCTTATCTGTCCGATCACTATGGTGCGCCGCCGAAGGGCGCGACTTTCGAGCCCGCCCAGATTGGGCCGCTCAAGGGCGAGTGGGTGCGTTGTCCCAACAGTTCGCCCAGCCGGCTGATTCTGTATTTTCACGGCGGCGGATACATCGCGGGCTCGCCGCAAACGCATCGCGCGTTGATCGCCAGGCTGGCGCAGGCGAGTGAGGCGACCGCGTTCTCGCTCGACTACCGGCTGGCGCCGGAATATGCATTCCCCGCAGCCGTACGCGACGGCATCGACGCTTACCGCCACCTCATCGCAAAATCCGTCTCGCCGTCCTCGATCGTATTCGCCGGCGACGGCAGTGGGGGCGGTCTGGCCTTTTCGGTGTTGAGCGCGATACGCAATGCCAATCTTCCGATGCCGGCCGGGTGCGCGGCGATGTCGCCCTGGGCGGACCTGTCGCTGTCCGGCTGGTCGGTGCAGCAAAACGCCAAGACCGACAGTTCGCTGAACTGGGACCTGCTCTTCGTCAGCGCCCGGCACTATCTGAAGAAGACCAATCCCTGCGATCCCTATGCGTCGCCGGCCTTTGCCACCTTCAAGGATTTTCCGCCGATCATGGTGCATGCGGGCAGTTTGGAAATGCTGCGCGACGACGCTTCGCGTCTGGGCGATCGCGCTGCCGATGCCGGCGTGAGCGTGAGCGTGGAGATCTATGACGGCATGCAGCATGTCTTTCAGGCCAACTATCGCGTGCCCGAGGCCAAGGTCAGCCTGCAGCGTCTGGGTCAGTTCATCCGCGCCCGCACGACCGAGCAGAAGAACGCGGCCTGATTCCGGCTCACAATCTGTTGTGGAAAAGCTTTTGGATGCCGCCCTATTTCGGCGCCATTCGAGAGCTTGCTGCGCTGACGCATCCTTCTGGCTGAGTTCAGCCAAGCCGATGCGGCTTGTAGTTGATGCGCAGGCAGGGCCCTGCGTTCGTTGTTAACGCTGTTGTCATCTGATGCTGGCGGGGTTCGGCTTATGGCTGATTAAAAAGCCGAAATTTGCCTTTGGTCGCGGTCACGGCTAGGTCAGATTTGCAAAATTGGTTATGGTGCCTCGCCGCGGCCGGTTCCGGGGGGTGAGGCCGTCGGCACAAGGCGAGGTTTTTGCGAAGTTTGGGCCCCGGGCTAGTCCACTTCGGAATCCATTTTGGCCGCAGTTACAAGAGGTTCGACTTGAACAAGCGCACTCTCATGCTTTCGGCTGCCGCCGCAGCTGCCTTGTTGACTTCGCAGGCGTTGGCCGTGGGTCCGACGACGATATCAACGGTGGTGACAACCGCACAGAAGACGAGCGCCACTGGTGATCTCACGATCGCTTCGGGCGGCGGAATCAAATTCACTTCGGCGACCGACCCGCTGTTGACGATCGATTCGAGCAACATCGTTACTCTGGCGAACGGCAGCACGCTAACAGAAACCAATCAGTCTACCGCGACCGCGATTCTCATTGATGGCACCAAGAACGCGACCGGCTCGCTGACGGAGAACGGCGCCATCGATCTGTCCGGCACGGGTACCGGCAAGATCGCACTGCACCTCAGTGGAGTGGGTTCGTTTACCGGGGATATCGTTTTTGGACCTGGCACGGTCAAGATCAACGGCGATCAGGGCACCGGCATTGTGATGGACAGTGCTTTCGTCCTGGACGGCAATCTCACTTTGGGTTCGACGACGTTCGCTCTGACGCCGACCGCGGCAAACGGCACCTCGCTATCGTCAATAACGATTGCCAGCCTGCTCGGAACGATCAACGGAAACGTTACGGTGGTTCCCCGCGCCATCTACAGCGCGATTGGCAATGGCGCGACCGGCGTCACGATTGGAAAGGGCATCAGCGGTACCTTTTTGAACGGCGGCACGATTTCGGTTGCCGGCGTCGCCTCCAAGTCCACGACCATCGCCAATGCGGAATCGGGCTCCGCGCTGGTTATCGACGGCAGCATTGGCGGCGGCATCGTGAACGATGGGCTGACGAGTGCGAGCGACGCGCTGTCGGTGCAGGCTGTGATATCGTCAAACGGCGTCTCCAGCAACTCGACGATTGTCATCGAAGCCGCCGCGACACCAATCACCATCGGCAAAGACGCGGCCGATGCGAATACGCTGGGCGCGGCCAGTTTTATCAACCGCGGCGTGATTGGGGCACAGGCCGAGGATGCGAACCAGTCGCTCACACGGGCAATTCTAATTGGCGGAGCGACAGGCGCCCCAGTCACGTTCGTCGGCGACTTTTTCAACTCGGGCGTCATCAGCGCTCTGGCTACGAGCACCAAGACCGGGAGCCAGGTTACTGCGACGGCATTGGAGATTGACGCCAATGTGACGATTCCACAATTGCATTTCTCCGGGCAAAGCCATTCGATCAGTAATAACCTTGGAACCATCGCTGCGACGGTGGCTGGCACGCGTAACGGGCTCGCACAGGCAATTATCATTGATCCGACGACCGGACCGACGTCGGTTCCCACGATCACGATCGACTCCGGCGCGAGCGTGATCGCCGTTGCAACAGTAGTCGATCCGAGCAGTACGCTCGTGACCAGCCTCCAGGCGTATGGAATCGCTGACCGCTCAAATTCCTTGACGACAATCAATAACCAAGGAACTATTTCAGCGACGACAACGACCCTTACGAATGGTTTCACTTCGGTTGCGAGAGCGGTGGATGTTTCGACCAATACGGTCGGTCTTAATTTCACCAACAATGGAACCGTGGTCGGCGATGTATTGTTCGGCGCGGGTGATGACACCTATACGATTTCAGGAACCGCGGGCCAACTCGCCACGCACACCGGTGCAATCGACTTCGGCGGCGGCGGCAACGACAAGCTCAATGTGGGCGCGTTTTCCAATGTCGCGGGAACGATCACCGGCAATAGTTTGACTCTTGCTGTCGATATCGCGGGGGACGGCAAGCTGACGGTACAGAATACCCAGACAACCTTCTTTACGACCACGTTCCATGTGCACGGCGCTCCCAATCCGACACACGGCGGCACGGTCGACGTCACGGTGTCCGACGCGCTCGCGGCGGCTGGAGTGATCTCGGCGTCGACTTCGGCGACGTTCGACACTGGTTCAAATCTCAATGTGCATTATGGCAGCTTTCTTGCGACCGGCGGTTCGTTTGTGCTCGTCTCGGCTCCGACCGGCTTTCTCAGCGTCGATCCGGCTGATCTTGTCCGCTTCAACACCAATGTCGGTGGCCCGACACTGCCTTTCCTGTTCAACAGCGCCAGCATTCAGGAACTCATCAACGTGGGTGGCAAAGATCTTCTCGAGTTGACGGTTTCCACAAAAAGCGCGTTGCAGCTTGGCTTGCAGGGCTACGCCGCCCAGATGTTCCCGCTCGCCAACGTCGCCTTGGTGAGCGACAATGCACTGGGCGCGGCGATGATCGCCGGCGTCAACTCCCAGGCACAGGCGCAAGGGGCGTATGACGCATTTGCGCCGGACGTTACAGGCGGCGCGCGCGCGGTCGCGATTTCGCTCACCGATCAGGCGACCGGTGTTGTCGCCGCGCGACAGCGACAGTTGCGCCTCTTCGCCAAGGAGCCCGGCGAGCTCACGCTTTGGGGCAATGAATTCGGCGAGTATCTCAGCACGCATGGCCAGACTGTTCGGGGGCTGGTCGACGGTGCACCAGGGGTGATTTCGCCCACCTTGCCGGTGGGGACCGTTTGCCCTGCAGGTGTATGTCCGACGGTTGCGCTCAACGGCTTTAAGGATCACGGCTTCGGCTTTTCACTCGGCCTCGACTCCGGCGCACCCGACATTGGTTGGTTCGGCGCCGCGTTCAGCTTTTACACCGGCGACATTTCTGAAGGCGGCGACCGCCTGTCCCGGACAAGCGCGAACTGGTACCTGCTCACCGGCTACACCGACTGGCGCGGCCGCGGGCTCTTCTTCGACTCACAAGTCACCGTCGGTGTGGGTCAACTGAAGGGCAAGCGCACCATCGATCTGACCATTCCCGCATCGGGTGCAATCGCAGCGTCTGAATTCATTCGCGAAGCCGACAGCAAGCGTGCCGCGCTGGTCGGCGCGCTGGGATTCACGACCGGCGTGGTCATGAAGTTGGGTTCCACTTACCTCACGCCCCAACTCGCGGTGGATGGCATGTCCATGCGCGAAGAAGGTTTCACGGAGTTCAACGGCGGCACGGGCTTCGATCTTAAAGTCAATCCATCCTATGCCAACTCTTTGCGGGCGTTCCTCGGCACCGAAATCCGCCAGGACCTCAACCTCGGGGACTTCGCACTGCAGCCGTCGGCGCGGATCGGCTACCGTTTCGATTTCATCAACGATCCGGTCAAGCTCCACGCGGCATTTGCTGATATCGATTCCACTACGACGGGAAATCAGCATGGCGCGGCGTTCGTCATTCAGGGACCGGATCCGGGGCATGGCAATCTGGTGGGCGGCATCAATATCAATACCACGACGGAGAGCTGGACGATCGGCATCAGCTACGACTTTGTACGCGGTTCGAACAACGCCACCGAGCAGGTCGGCACCTTCTCGCTGCTGGGCCGAATTTAACGCTCGCTGAAGTCTTGCAGGTTCAGCCTGTGCGCGCGATTTCGACGAAGCGTGCGACCGCGTCATCCGGCGTTGCGAATGACAGCATCAGCCGCGCGAGCGTCGAGCCACCGCCGGATACGCCCCAGTCGTAGAAGTGCGCGCCTTTGTTGCGCAACCTGACTGCGAGTTCGGCCGGCATGCGCGCGAACACGGCGTTGGCCGCCACGGGATAAACAATTTCGATTGCGGGTACCTGCGAGAGTCCTTGCGCCAGCCGCTGCGCCAGCAGGTTGGCGCGACGCGCATTGGCCAGCCAATGTCCGTCCTTGAGATAGGCTTCGAGCTGAACCGAGACGAACCGCATTTTCGACAGCAAGTGGCCGGACTTTTTGCGGCGATATTCGAAGTCGCGTGCATCCTTCGGATCGAAAAAGATCACAGCTTCTGCCGCGAGGGCGCCGTTCTTGGTGGCGCCGAACGAAAGCACGTCGACGCCGGCCTTCCAGGTGAGTTCTGCCGGCGTGCATCCCAACCCGGCCAGTGCATTGGCGAAACGTGCGCCGTCGATGTGGAGCTTCAGGCCGCGGGAATGCGCAAGTGCGGCGATCTCCGCGATCTCCGCTGGCGCGTATACGGTGCCAAGCTCGGTGGATTGCGTTAGGCTTACTGCCATCGGCTGGGCATGATGCACGAAGCCCTTTTGAAAGTGGCCGAGTGATTGCTCGATAGCCTTAGCCGTCAGCTTGGCATCGCGGCCCTCGATGGGCACGAGCTTGGCGCCATGGGTGAAGAATTCCGGCGCGCCGCACTCATCGACGGCAATGTGCGCTTCGGCGTGGCACAGAATGGCGCCATGCGGGGGCACTAAGGTTGCCAGTGCCAGAGAATTGGCGGTGGTGCCATTGATCACCGGAAAGACCGCGACCTCGCGCTCGAATGTCTCGCACAGTTGCGCCTTCACCCTTTGGGTGACGTCATCGTCACCATAGGCCGGCTGCGGCGCCTGTCCGATCGCGCTCAGCGCTGCTAGGATCTGCGGTGAGGCGCCATAGTGATTGTCGCTTGCAAAATTCATCGCGTGCTCCGGCCCGCTGACTTTGAGCCTACCATGCACCGGTGTTGGGCATAGAAACCCATGGCTCTTGCGGCGGCTTGCTCGGACCATCCTGGAGCAACTCGATCGAAATGCCGTCCGGCGAGCGAACGAAGGCCATATGACCGTCCCGCGGCGGCCGGTTGATGGTCACGCCTCCGTCCAGCAAGCGCTTGCAGACGGCGTAGATGTCATCGACCCGGTAAGCGAGGTGGCCGAAATTTCGCCCGCCCGCATAGTCATTCTCGTCCCAATTGTAGGTCAGTTCGACCATCGGAACATTGTCTCCGCTGCCTTTTTCAGCATCTTCTGGAGCAGCCAGAAAAACGAGCGTGAAGCGCCCCAGCTTGTTTTCGACGCGGCGTAGCTCCCTCAGTCCCAACTTTGCGCAATAAAAATCCAATGCTGAGTCGAGGTCGCCAATGCGAACCATCGTATGGAGATAACGCATGAATTTGCCCTCACATTTTGCTGAGCTGCCGTCTGTCCAGTCATCGTGCGGCCAAGTGTACTCGCACTCAGCCGCTCTAAAAGCCCATGTTATCAATGCTGTCGACAATGACGAGGGTCTTGTTGCGCAGCACACTTGGTTTGAACTGTAAGGAAAAAAGGCAGCGTGTCTTGTGCCCGGCGCAATTTCGCCACTGGAAGAGACGATTGTCCTCACCGCAAATATGTAACAGGTGGAACGATTAGCCGCATCATGTAACGATTATACGAGAAAGCGATTCGAACGGTCATGTTGAACAGGAAGCCGTTTTTCGGGCCGCCGGGCAGACGCGGAAAAACCGCGTCACAGCGCAGTCGCACAATGTATGCGAAAAATTGTCGTGCGCAGTCCGAACGGACGATGAGGGACGCCTCTGCGCTCAACAGGCGATTAACTAGAGTCATCACGAAGTTGCGTTTACCAATTCGAAAGACTAGACCCTCCATGAAAACCGTGATTACGTTGGGTTTAAGAAAAATTGCACCGGACGGAAACCGGTGCCGGGAGGGGGACGCGTTTTTGGCCCAAATCCGCCAATCCCGGTGCCATCGCGCCGGGATTAGTTTTGTGTAGGCGACGGAAGAGCAATGGAACAACCACAACACGACCTTAGAAGTCATGTCCCCACCGCGGTGGAGAACACCGGCAGACGCACCGCCATTTTAATTGGCGTCGGTGTTCTGCACATCGGGCTCATCTGGGCGCTTGTCGTCGGACTCGCGTCCGGCATCGTTCAAAAGGGTCTGGAGGAGATCAAGGCCGAAGTCGTCAAGCCGACCGAAGACAAGAAGCCGCCGCCGCCGCCGCCGCCAGATCTGGCCCATCCGCCGCCGCCATTCGTTCCGATGCCGGAACTCAATATCGCTCCGGAAGCGCCAGCCACGAACACGATCGCAGTCCAAACGGCGCATCCGCCGCCGGCGGCGATCTCCGCGCCGGCATCTATCGGCGCAAAACATTTTTGCGACAAGACCAGATACTATCCCGACATCTCGGTTCGCCTGGGCGAACATGGCACAACGCTGCTGGGCTTCAACATCAACACGGACGGAAGCACCAGCGACTTCCACATCGAGTCGTCGAGCGGCTCAGAGCGTTTGGACAATGCGACGATTGCCTGCGTGTCGACCTGGCACTACAAGCCGGCCATTCAAAACGGTCAGCCCGTGAAAGTTCCGTGGAAGACAAACATGGTTTGGGAACTGAAATGATCGCTGCGGGATGCAGCCCTTAGGTCGAACAACGGGTTTCAACTATACGACGGAGTAATATGAACATGATCTCGAAACACCTCACGATTGCAGCCGCACTCGTCCTGATTTCAGGCCTTGGCGTCGGTCCGTCTGCCGCGCAGACCGCCGCTCCGCCGGCTCCAGCGATGGCTGCACCGGGTGCCGCGCCAGCGACAGGCGCAACCCCGGCAGGTGGGGCGATGGCGCCTGCCGCTGCTCCGGCTGCAGCCGCTCCGGCGACTCCTGCAATCACGCCGCCGGCGTCGTCCAATGCTCCGGCGGAAAATCCCTATGGCCTTGGCGATATCGTCGCCAAGCGCAACCCGGTGTCCATCACCATCCTGGTGCTTCTGGGCATCATGTCGGTCGGCACCTGGTACATCTTCTTCATGAAGTACTTTGAGCAGTCGCGCATCCTCACGCAGGCGCGCACGGTCGAGAAGCGCTTCTGGACCTCGGGCACATTGGCCGAAGGCGTCGACAAGCTGCCGAAGAACTCCATGTTCCGCAGCGTGGCCGATGCCGGCATTCGCGCCAGCCAGGGCGGCACGAGCCTGGTCGGTCTCAACGACTGGATCGCCATGTCCCTGACGCGCCAGCTCGAAGATGCCAATTCGCGTCTGCAGAGCGGTATCGCGTTCCTCGCCTCGGTCGGTTCGACGGCACCGTTCGTCGGTTTGTTCGGAACTGTGTGGGGAATTCTGCAAGCCCTGATCGCCATCGGCGTCGCCGGTCAGGCTTCGATCGACAAGGTAGCCGGTCCGGTCGGTGAAGCACTGATCATGACAGCGTTGGGTCTGGGTGCCGCGGTGCCTGCCGTGTTGCTGTACAACTATCTGGTTCGCCGCAACAAGGTCATCAATGAGAAGCTTCGCGGCTTCGCGGGCGACCTGCAGACCTACCTGATCACGAAGAGCAAGTAGGCTTGGAGTGAAAAGGGCGCGGAGAACCTATTCATGTCAATGAATGCCCAAGTCGGCGATCACTCTGATGATCCGGATCTGAACACGACCATCAACACCACCCCGCTGGTGGACGTGATGCTCGTGCTTTTGATCATCTTTCTGGTCACTATTCCGGTGATCGTCAGGACGGTGCCGGTCCAGTTGCCGAACTATCGCAACATCGCCACGATCACCAAGCCGGAAAACATCGTCGTCGCGGTCGATAAGAACGAGAACATCTATTACAACAACGCGCCCATCGATCAGAGCGAACTCAAGGACTATCTGATCGATGCGCTTCGCCGCGCGATCAACGCCCACCGCCCACTTCCCGAAGTCCATATCCGCGGCGACAAGGATGTTCGCTTCGAAGCCGTGGGGCGCATCGTTCTGGCCTGCCAGCTCGCCGGCATCCAGAAGGTCGGCTTTCTGACAGAACCGCACAACGATCAGCCTCAATAGTCAAAGAACCGAGTAAAGGTAGCGCCACATGGCAATGAACGTTGGCAACGAAAGCGGCGAAGGCGAGGTGATGGTGGAAATGAACACCACGCCGCTGATCGACGTTATGCTTGTTCTGCTTACTCTGCTCATCATCACGCTGCCGATCCAGACCCATGCCGTGAAGCTCGACATGCCCCGCCCGAATCAGCCGCCGCCGAAGATCCTGCCGGTGGTGGTGACGCTGGAAGTGGACTTCGACGGTACGATCCTGTGGAACGGCACGGTCGTGGACCGCAAGACGCTCGACGACTACTTGCAATCGGCGGCCAGCGATGATCCCCAGCCTGAAATCCATCTCCAGCCGAACCGGTTGGCGAAATACGATGCTGTCGCAAAAGTGTTGGCGGATGCCCAGCGACTTGGCGTGGACCACATTGGATTCGCGGGCATCGAGCAATATAGTCAGTAGTGTGAGGGGCGATCGCGGAGGAGACCATGCGATCGCATGTGTCCGAGACCGCGCGCTTGTGAAGTGAGGTCTTCGATGTTGTTCAAATCCATCCGCGCCGCTGCAACGGCGCTAGCTCTGGGAACTGCGGCGATCGCGGTGGCCAGTGTCGCCTTCACAGGCACGGCCGAAGCTGCATTGCGCTCGGTGGTCGGAAAACCACTCGCGGAAGCCAAGTCGCTCGCCGCGTCGGTGCTGGTCTCGTTCTTGATCTTTTGCCTCGTTCTTCGATCGTGGAAGCTCGCGCTGATTGGTCTCGTGCCGAACCTCTTGCCGCTGCTCGTGACGGTGGCGATCATGAGCATCTTCAAGATCGACATCAAG
>JANYBR010000453.1 GCA_025360685.1 Pseudomonadota bacterium | reverse complement strand
GAAATTTCCTTCGAGCGACGCG
This sequence comes from Pseudomonadota bacterium, assembly GCA_025360685.1. Lineage (GTDB taxonomy): Bacteria > Pseudomonadota > Alphaproteobacteria > Micropepsales > Micropepsaceae > Rhizomicrobium. Next base: position 1,999 of record JANYBR010000453.1, on the reverse strand, counting down.
AGAGGGAAATTTCGGGGAGGGGTGCAATCGTGGCATACCCCTCCCCGAAACGCTGCGCGTTTCGACCCTCTCTCAGGGGGAGGGTCAAACAAATCGGCGCTGTGATGTCCTCAAAGTGGAACTTCTTCATCGACCGCGGCGGCACGTTCACCGATGTCGTGGCTGAGGCGCCGGACGGCGTGCTGTCGACCATGAAACTTCTGTCGGAAAGTTCACACTATGATGACGCCGCGCTGGAAGGAATTCGTCGCGCGCTCGGCGTCGAGACCGGAACGCGCATTCCGTCGCAGCGCATCGGCGAAGTGCGCATGGGCACGACCGTTGCAACCAACGCATTGCTGACCCGCGGCGGCGAGCGGGTGGTCTTGATCACCACGCGCGGATTCAAGGACCAGCTGCGCATCGGCTACCAGAACCGCCCCAAGCTGTTCGCGCTCAGGATCGACCTGCCCGACATGCTGTATGAGACGGTGATCGAAGCCGATGAGCGGGTGACTGCCGAAGGAGAGGTGCTACGCGCGCTCGATGAAAGCGCTCTGCAAGAGTCGCTCGCGGAGGCGCGCGGACGCGGACTTTCCGCCTGCGCCATCGTCTTCCTGCATGGCTACCGCTTTCCGGCGCATGAGGCACGCGCGGCGGTCATCGCGAGGGAAGTGGGCTTCACGCAAGTTTCAACCAGCCATGAATGCGTGCCGCTGATGAAGTTCGTCTCGCGCGGCGACACCACGGTGGCCGATGCGTATCTCTCGCCGGTGCTGGCGCGCTACACCAAGCGCATCGCGGGCGCTTTGGGCGGCACCAAACTTTTTTTCATGACGTCGAACGGCGGCTTGGCGGCGCCGGAGTTCTTTCGCGGCAAGGATGCGATCGTGTCGGGTCCCGCCGGCGGCGTGGTCGGTATGGCAGAGACGGCGCGCACCGCCGGTTACGAGCATGTCATCGGCTTCGACATGGGGGGCACCTCGACCGATGTGGCGCGCTTCGACGGCACTTATGAGCGTGTCTACGAGACCGAAGTCGCCGGGGTGCGGCTGCGCACGCCGATGCTGGCGATCCACACCGTGGCGGCGGGCGGCGGCTCGATCCTGCACTATGACGGCGCACGCGTCCGCGTCGGGCCGGATTCCGCCGGCGCCAATCCCGGACCGATGAGCTATGCGCGTAGCGGGCCGCTGACCGTGACCGACGCGAACGTCAAGGTCGGCAAGCTGCAGGGCGAATATTTTCCGAAACTGTTTGGCCCGGACGGCGATGCGCCGCTCGATGAGGACGCGGTGCGGGCGGCCTTCGCCGAACTCGCGGGCTGGATCGGCAAGCCGCGCGAAGACGTCGCGGATGGCTTCATCCGCATCGCGGTGGAGAACATGGCCAACGCCATCCGCAAGATTTCGGTGGCCAAGGGTTATGACGCGCGCAGCTATGTCTTGAATTGTTTCGGCGGCGCGGGCGGGCAGCATGCCTGTCTCGTCGCCGATGCGCTCGGCATGACAACCGTGTTCATCCATCCGCTGTCGAGCTTGCTGTCGGCCTACGGCATGAAACTCGCGGCGCTTCGGGCCGTGCGGCAGAGCTTTGTCGGGCTGCCGTTGGATGCGGCGCTGGCACAGCTTGAAAGTGCCGCCGGTGAACTGGCTCGCCTGGCGGAAATTGAATTGAAGTCCCAGGGCGCGGTACAGGTTTCGTCCGCGGCGAGGGTACATATCCGTTATGACGGCAGCGACACGACCTTACCGGTTGCCCTGACCTCACTCGCCGAGATGTCGGCCACCTTCTCGAAAGATCACGCGCGCCAGTTCGGTTTCGGCTTCGAAGGCCGCGCGCTCATTGCCGAGTCGGTGGAAGTGGAATCCGTCAGCAGCTTTCCTCCCCCCTTTACGGGGGAGGTGTCGCGTAGCGACGGAGGGGGACTTGCTGCGGCCGAGGCCTCGCCAATCACCGCGATCGGCGCATTCACTTTCACGCCTTCGGTGCCTTCTTCAACCAAAATGGCTGAGAGCAC
>JANYBR010000400.1 GCA_025360685.1 Pseudomonadota bacterium | reverse complement strand
CGATGAGGTTGGCGCCGACGAAGGACGCTATGCGCCAGATCGCGCGCTTTGAGAGATCCGTGCGCAACGTCAGAGGTTGCTGCAGTTCCTCGAGCCGCTCGGCCTGGCTGATGATGCTGTCCATCGTGCGCTCGCGCACCGCGGCATGGGGATTGGCAAGCAGCGCGGAGATCGCGGAAACGTCCAGCGAGGCGACGATCGCATCGGCGACATCGGCGGTGACCGGCTTGCGCCGCGCCGCCGCGGCGATGATTTCTTCGACCTTGGCGGTTGCGATGATCTCGATGAGGTCCGTGTCGGACAGCAGCGGCGAATATTCCACGATCGGCGCCGCGACCAGGGATTCGGCATCGCGCGCCAACGTCAGCACGATGTATTTGGGTATGCAGTCCAGCGACTTGATGCTTTCCGCCAACGCGGCACGCACGCGCGGCAGCTCGTCGCGCGCCAGACGCTCCATCGTCTCGATGGTCTGGGCCTGAAGGTGGCGCGCTTCCTCGCGTCCAAGATCGGGCATGAGGCGGGCAATCTTGCGCGCCAGTTCGACGCGCACCTCGTCGTCCTCGTCGTCCGCCAGGTGGCGGTTGGTGTGCGGCGCCGCGCCCGGATTGGCCGCCACCGCGCGACGCGTGGCCACCGCCCCGTTCCGGGCCAGATAGTGCAGGACGTCGGGACCGGCATCGGACTTGCCGGCCAGCTCGCTCTGTGCCGCCTGGGCGCGTTGTTCGAGCAGCGCAAGGATTTCCTCGCGCGTCATCGCGCCGGGCGCGGCGAGTGGGTCGGCTTTCTGCGCCTTGTCGGGCATGGCGAACCTTTTGGTCGGCAGCGAGTGTGGACGCGCGCGCTTTAATCGATCTTTAAAAGAGTTGGTTGACCGGCGTTAACGAAGCTTGCGCGGCCGCCGGTGATCGACCATCTTCGCCGCCATGCACGGCACGGCAGAGAAAATCCCGGCGGCCCCCGATTTACGGCACGTGGAGTCGTGGATCTTCGATCTCGACCACACGCTCTACACGCTGTCGGGCGAGCCGCAGGCGGCCATGGAGGAGCGCATCTGCCTGTTCGTGCAGCGCCATTTCGGCATCGCGCGCGCGCCGGCTTGGGAGATGCAAAAGCGCTATCTGCGCGAGCATGGCAGCACCCTGGGCGGTCTTGTCCTGCATCATGGCGTCGACGCCGACGCCTACCACGACTTCGTCAACGACATCGACGCGCTGGAGCTTTCGCCGGACGCGCAACTTCACGCCGGACTCGCGCGTCTGCCCGGGCGGCGCATCGTGTTCACGAACAATTGCGGGCGGTTCGCGGCCGACGTCCTGCGCAGGCTCGGCGTGGCCGAGCTGTTCGGCGACATCGTCGATGCGCGCGCCATGAACTTCGTTCCCAAGCCCCTGCCCGCCGCCTATGACGCGCTGATCGCCAATACCGGTATTGTGGCGCGGCGCGCGGCGCTGTTCGACGACAGCGCGCGCAATCTCGTTCCATCCCGCGCCCTGGGCATGACCACCATCTGGTTCAACAATGGACAGGGCCAGTCGCACTGGACGGTTGAAAACGCCGAGCAGCACATCGATCATCAAACAGACGACCTCGCAGCCTTTCTTCATTCGATCAGGATCTGACTTCATGAGCCTCGCGCGCACAATCGACGACGCCTGGGACGCACGCGAGACCCTGGGCCCCGGCACACAGGGGGCCGTGCGCGAGGCCGTCGAAGCGGTACTCGCCGATCTGGATTGCGGCAAGCTGAGAGTAGCCGAGAAGTTCAACGGCGAATGGCAGGTGCATCAGTGGCTGAAGAAGGCCGTGCTGCTTTCCTTCCGTCTCAATGCCATGAAACTCATCGACGGCGCGCCGGGCGACGCGTCCTGGTGGGACAAGGTCGATTCCAAATTCGCCGGCTGGGGCGAGAAAGAGTTCCAGGCCGCCGGTTTCCGCGCCGTGCCGGGCTGCGTGGTGCGCAGGTCGGCGTTCATCGCCAAAAACGTCGTATTGATGCCGAGCTTCGTCAATGTCGGCGCCTATGTGGACGAAGGCACCATGATCGATGGCTGGGCCACGGTCGGCTCCTGCGCCCAGATCGGCAAGAATTGTCATATCTCCGGCGGCACTGGTATCGGCGGCGTGCTCGAGCCGCTGCAGGCTGCTCCAACCATCGTCGAGGACAATTGTTTCATCGGGGTGCGTTCCGAAATTGCCGAGGGTGTCATCGTCGGCGAGGGCTCGGTGATCTCGATGGGCGTATTCATCGGACAATCGACCAAGATCGTCGACCGCCACACCGGCGAAATTTTCCGGAGCAAGGTGCCGCCCTATTCCGTCATCGTGCCGGGTTCGCTCGGCGGCGGTCCCGGCAAGCCGTCACTCTATTGCGCCGTCATTATCAAACGCGTCGACGAACGCACACGGTCCAAGACTTCGATCAACGAGCTGTTGAGGGATTGAGACATCTTCTTTTTCACTCGATTCACAACTCAATTGTCATCCCGGACGCCGTTCTGAGCGGCAGCGAAGAACGTGGCGATCCGGGACCCACAGACAAACTGTCTCGATGGGTCCCGGCTCTCGCTCCGCTCGGCCGGGATGACAATTTGGTGAGAACGAACAAAAGGCGAAATATTCCCTACGCCCCGATCACGTTGGGATGCGCATGTCCCGCGGCTCGGCAGCCGGCGAGGTAGATTTCCAGCGCCGCACCGGCGTCGATCACCGCTTCGACATTTCCCTTGTCGTCGAGATTGAGATTCGCGCCGCGGATCGCGAACCACACATCGGTGATCGCGGGATTGTTCTTGAGAATGTGCAATGTGTGGATCGATCCGGCCGGCTCGTACAGATAGGAACCCGCGGTGTTGACTTCGGGATACTCCAGATACTTCCACGAGCCCGCGATCGTGTAGGCGAAGACTTCGCCGGTATGCTTGTGCCGCTGGATGGTAACGCCGGGCTGAGCCCGAATACGCACGACCCACAGACCGCCCTCGATGTCAGCCTGCAGCAGCTGAAACTGCACGCCCTCCTGATAGGAAACGAAGGGCAGTTCCTTTTCGCCACGGTGCAGGGCGGCGGGAATTGGCTTCAGACTGGCACTCACGGGTCACCTCCAGGGTTGTCGCAGACCACCATGGGAGCGGCGCACAGACAAGGCCAATCGCGGCGGTGCAGGCTAAGGCCTGCCCTGCAACAAGTTGGCCAGCGTCTCGGCATCGACGCCCAGCGCCTGCACGATGGGCGCGAACACTGCCATCTGCGCCATGCCGGTGGCGCCGAGCGTCAGCCCGCCATCGACGACAAGCGCATGGCCATTGACGAAGCTCGAACCGTCGCTGGCGAGATAGAGCGCCGCCTCCGCGATGTCGCGGCCACGTCCGCCCCGCGGGATCGGCTGCGACTGCTTGGTCGATTCCGCGATCGCCTCGATGCGCGTTTCGGCAACCTGGCTCGGCAGACCGAATGCCTGAGCGAAGATGTTGGTGGCGATCAGGCCGGGGCAGATGCAGTTGACGCGAATATTTTCCGGTCCCAGCTGCGCCGCCGTTGCATGCGTCATGTGCACGATCGCCGCCTTGGCGATGGAATAGAGCACCGGGCCGTAACCGGTGCGAATGCCGGCCACCGAAGCTGTCGAGATGATCGAACCGCCACCGGCAGCGCGCATCAGCGGCACGGCATATTTCATGCCGAACAGGGCGGCGCGGACATGCAGATGCATCACCGAGTCGAACCCTTCGGCCGTGACGCCGTCAGCCGGATCGTTGGCACCGCCGGTTCCGGCATTGTTGAAGAGCACGTTCAGCTGGCCAAAATGCTTCCTGGCTGCCGTGACGGCGGTCTCGATGTCTTTTTCCTGCATGACGTCGCAGCGGACATAATGGACCATCCCCTTATGGTCTTCCTCCATCCGCGCGCCCTTGTCGTCCTGGATGTCGGCTGCGATCACGCGCGCGCCTTCCGCAACGAAGAGGTCGACCGTGGCCCGGCCGATGCCGCTGGCCGCACCCGTGATCATCGCGACTTTGCCTTCCAGACGGCCCGTCATGCGTTCCTCCACCCTGTCGTTGATTGACCATAGCGAGGCGTACGCGTACATCGCAACCGATGACCGTTCCCGATCCCGTGGCACTTTCCCAGGCCCTGATCCGCTGCCGTTCGGTGACGCCCGATGATGGCGGCGCGATCGCCGTGCTCGAAGCAGCGCTGCAGCCGCTGGGTTTTTCCTGCCATCGCCTGCGCTTCGAGGAGGCGGGCACCGCGCCGATCGAAAATCTTTACGCAAGGATCGGAACACAAGGACCAAACTTTTGCTT
>JANYBR010000373.1 GCA_025360685.1 Pseudomonadota bacterium | reverse complement strand
GGTTTTGAGGACGGAGCCAAAGCGCTGGGGAAATGCGCCGATCAAATTGAAAACGACCTCACTGGAAGCGTGTCCATGCGGTCTGAGGAGCAAAAGGCCTGCGACGGGCAGCCAAATCGCGCCCAGTCTCAGGAGCAGGCGGCCAGCGGTTTGCCACGGCCTGGCGCTCGCGGCAACGCGCGGCGCCTCGAATCCGATCAGCAAAAATAGCAGCGCCAGTGCCGCCACAAAATGACAGAAGTACACAACGACGGTCGCCGCCGCGAAGAAGAGTAGCCGCCATGGACTTTGATTCTTCGACCAGCGGATCCAAACCGCGAACAGGACAAGAGTGAGTCCGAGGCCGAAGTACAAATTCCAGAAACCGGCGACGAGATTCGTGTTGTACACAAACAAGGCGCCGATCAGCGCGGTCGCGTGCAGGCGTCCGAAAAGTGCGCGCTGGATCATCGCCGTGCCCGCAACCCACAACAGCGCGCCCAGGCTGACGAACACTTTGATTGCTGTGGTGAGTGGCAACGCCAGCGTCAGAAAGCTCACGACCAGTTCGCCGGCCAGGTTCGGCACCAAGGCCCAGTCGACCTGATAATAGTGGGAAAGGATCGGATCTTTCTGCACATTCAAAAGCACGTAAAGCTCGCCAAGATGCGAGGGGCCGTCCAGGGTGGGTTCGTTCGTCAGGAACCAGATGGGCGCGATGAGAATCGCGGCGACAACCGCTACCAGGCCCGGCCAGAACCACCGGCTCCGCGCAAGTTTGTCGAGTGCGCGTCGGAAATTGCTGAACATGGTGTCGCCCGAATATCCATCACGCGAGCACTCCGCGTCGCACGCCGGTTTCCATATCAGATAACGTTGGAAATTTACGACCGAAATATTGCAGTGTCCGAATTCGATACGAAGTGGACATTGCAAACACGCATTGTTCGAGATTCTTTGCGGTAATTCGTTGCGACGAGGCGCCGGGTTCAACCATTGTTCTCGGTGCAGCGATCGCGTGGGCGGGCAGCACTTTGCTCTTCCGGGCGTCAGGTCGGAGCAGCTACTGCAGAGGCTCCAGGATCTTGAATTGGCGCGCCGGATCGTCCTGTGCGGTTTTCACGCCGTCGCGGATCGTGGTGGCGCCGTCGGGAGCGTATTGCAGGATATACGCCTTGCGCACCGAGCCATTTTTGAGGTTCGGGCCGGTGCGGTGTGGCGCGAGCGAGGAGAACGCGATGATATCGCCGGTCTTGGCGGGCACTGCAACGGCGTCGGGCACGTCCTGTAGGCATTTGTATCCGACCGGCGTCAGCCAGTGATCGAGCGTGCCGCGCTTGTGCACGCCGGGCGCGATCCACGGACATCCATTCTCTTCATCGACATCGACCAGGGGAATCCACAAGGTCAAGTACTGCTGCGGCTCGATGAAGGTGTAGCCATTGTCCTGGTGCCAGGGAAATTCCTGTTCCTTGCCGGTTTTCTTGTAGACCGACTGGTCCCAATAGAGCCGCACATCGTCGCCGATGAGGTCGCGGCAGATGTCCTTGATCTTCGGATGCGCTGCAAAGGAACGCAGGACGTCGGAGCGCGTGACGAGGTGCGTGGTGAAGGTAATGACGTCGGCTTCGGAGATGCTGACCTTGCCGCCCTTGCCGCGTAACCATTCCTCGCCCTTCTGTTCGATCGGATCGATGGCCGCGACGACGCGCTCAACCTCGGCGGGCGTGAACACGCTCTGGAGCTTGACGAAACCAAGCTCGTTGAAGGCGCGGTATTGCGCCGGCGACAGGTAGCGCAGGCCCTTTGGCTCCGGCATTTGCCAGACAAAATCGCGATTGAGCGGATGCGGCTTGATTTGCCGTGAGGTCGTGGACATGGGCCACCGTTTTTGTTCTGCTTGCCAGCATAACAGAAATATTGGCAGGTCGCGTCCATGCAGAAACTCGACATGAAGGGCCGCTGGTTCGTCGACGAGTCCGGCCGGCGCGTAATCCTGCGTGGCGTCAATCTCGGCGGCGACTGCAAGGTGCCCTGGCCGGACGGCGGCACGCAGCACCCTTCCGATTTCTCCGACCACCGCAGCGTCTCGTTCATCGGTCGGCCGTTTCCGCTCGCCGAAGCGGACGAGCACCTCGCACGGCTCAAGCATTGGGGCTTCAACTGTTTGCGCCTGCTGACGACGTGGGAAGCGGTCGAGCATGCGGGACCGGGCCAGTATGACGAGGCCTATCTCGACTACTTCGCGGAAGTCTCGCGCCGCGCCGGCAAGTTCGGTTTCTATGTCTTCGTGGATTTTCACCAGGACGTGTGGAGCCGCATGTCGGGCGGCGATGGCGCGCCCGGCTGGACGTTCGAAGCGGTGGGTCTCGATTTCACCAAATTCCACGCCGCCGGCGCCGCCCATGTGATGCAGCACAAGTACGACTATGCCAAGGGCGGGCGGCAGGAAGACCGCTATCCCCAGATGAGCTGGTCGTCGAACTATCGCCTGCCAGCCAATGCGATCATGTGGACCCTGTTCTTCGCCGGCCGCGACATGACGCCGAAATTCGAGATCGAAGGCCGCAACGTTCAGGACTATCTGCAGGACCACTATGTTGGCGCGATGCATGCGGTGGCGAAGCGCGTGCAGGATCAGCCGCACGTGATCGGCTTCGACACCTTGAACGAACCTGGTGAAGGGTGGATCGGACAGAAGCTCACCCGCGGCGAGCATGTCGACTCGACGGGCATGGCCGATCTGCGTCCGGGCCTTGCCATCAGCCCGATGGACGCGCTGCTCGCCGCGCGCGGCGTGCCGCGCAAGGTTCCGTTCCTGGCGATGGACCGCGCAACGCATGCGCTGAAGGAGGTTCGACAGGAAACGCTGAACCCGGACGGCGTTTCGATCTGGACGCGCGAGTGTCCGTTCGAAGAAGCCGGCGCCTACAACTCGAAGGAGCGTTCGGCTCCTGTCGACGAGCAGTTCTTCAGCCATCGCGGCGGGCGCAAACTCGCTATAGAAGCCGACTACATGAATCCGTTTTTCCATCGCGTCGCCGATGCCATCCGCGCGGTCCGCGACGACTGGATGGTATTCGCCGAGGTCAGCCCGTTCCGCGCTTTCGCGGGGGAGGGCTTCGCCGTCGGCGCGCCGCCGCGCACGGTGAATGCCAGCCACTGGTACGACATCCAGACGCTCGGCTCGAAACGGTTTCGTCCCAAGGAACTGCGCGACAATCCCGACGATCCGGCGGCACAGGACGCGGTAGCGGGCAAATACACTGCCCAACTCGGGCACATCGCCAGGATCGCCGACACACTGAGCAAAGACAGCGCGCCGACCCTGATCGGTGAATTCGGCATTCCCTTTGATCTCGACGAGGGCGAAGCCTATGCGGCATGGGCGAGCGGCGATCGTTCGTCAAAGCCATGGCGCAGCCATGAACTGGCGCTGCGCCTGATGTACGAGGCGATGGACCGCCTGCTGATCTCTTCGACGCAGTGGAACTACACCGCCGCCAACCGCAACGATGCGGCGACGGGCGACAACTGGAATCAGGAGGATCTCTCCGTATATTCGAGCGATCAAGGCACGGGGCCGAACGATCCCAATTCCGGTGGGCGCGCCGTGAAGGGTTTCTGCCGCCCCTATGCGCGCCGCGTGCAGGGCGAACCGAAGGCGGTGAAGTTCGACGCGACAACGTCGACTTTCACCCTCACATTCGACGCCGAACCGAACCTTCCTGCGCCGACGGAAATCTTCGTGCCCACGATCCACTTTCCGAACGGCGCCAAGGTCGACGCGCCCAATTGCGATGCCGAATGGATCGGCCAGACGATCCTGCAACTCCGCGCCAAGACACGCGGCCCCAAGACCGTCACGGTGACGCAGCTTTGAGACCGACATGACCTGGCAGGTGTGGAGTGCATTTTTCCTGATCGAAACGGCGTTGTGTCTCACGCCGGGACCTGCCGTGCTGCTGGTGTTGTCCCAGGCGCTGACCCGCGGCGCACTGAAGACAATCTGGTCGATCAGCGGCATCCTCGCCGCCAACACGGCTTACTTCATCCTGTCGGCGACCGGTGTCGGGGCAATTTTGCTGGCATCCTACGACCTGTTCTTCGCCGTCAAGTGGATCGGTGCGGCGTATCTTGTCTGGCTCGGCGTCAGCGCCTTTCTCGGCAAGTCGAAAACGCTTTCCGTCAGGCGCGGCGAAGCCGCTTCGGTAAGCGGTCCGCGGTTGTTGCTGAACGGGTTCATCCTGCAGATGTCGAACCCGAAGGCCTTGGTGTTCTTCACCGCCCTGTTGCCGCAATTCATCAATCCGCACGCCGCGATCGTTCCGCAGGTAGCGATCCTGGCGCTGACCTCGGTCGTCGTCGAATTCCTCGTGCAGCTGTTTTACGCCATGCTCGCGGGGCGCGTGTCGCATCTCGCGTCACAGCCGCGTTTCGCGCGCATCACCGACCGGATGGCAGGATCTCTTCTTATAGGCGCCGGCATCGGCATGGCCGCAATCCGAAGGGCGTGAAATAGACGGCGTAGTCCGTTAGGCTCCCTTTGGTCGTGTTCTAATTTGGCTTTCTGAGTGCTCGGCTCCCGCAGATACGCACCGCATGCCGTTCAGCCCGATCAACGTCTGCCAGTGCACGATCCACCGCTGCTTGTTGCTCTGAGTAGCAGCCGGAATCGCGCACTCCGCAATTGCGCATAGTTTCAATAGCGCTAGATGAACTTTCAAGCGCCGTGCGCCAGAGGTTCATTGCCTTGGTGCAGGAAGCGGAGCGCGCGAGCGACTGCGACGGCGCGACAATTGTCAAAGCGAGCCAAACGGCTGTAACACAACGGAAAGCCATCACTTCGCCCGCGCCTCGGCCACGATAACCGCTCCCACCGCGAAGTCTGCTTCACCAACTCAATTAGCGTCCGCAGCCTATCAGAAACACCCGCCGCCCTGGCCGGGGTAACGAGTAGGCGAATTTATCCTACAGCGGAATCGAAATTTCCGAGGAACGGCGCGAGTCCAATCGTCTCGGCTGTTGGATAACTTCGCCCGACCGAAATTTTTCTCAAATTTCTTTCGTAAGACTTCGGGCTCCCCTTGAACCGTGACGGTCAAATCACCAAATCGGCTATATCCCGACAATTGCGAGCAAAAACCACTCCTCCACGACCGTCATCGCCCGGCGCGGAGCGTCCGGGTGACCCATAATGACTTGCTCAGGAAGTTCTCAGTCAGTCTTTATGGGTCGCCCGCATGAAGCGGGCGATGACGAGCTATTTTGTAAATGGGTGTCATGAGCGACGCTCGGACCGCGTCCGAAATGCGGGTCACACTTTAAAGATCCGCTACCCCCGCATGTGGCTGACGCCGCCGTCGACGATGATGGTCGAGCCGACGACATAGTCTCCGGCGCGTGAGGCGAGGTAGATCGCGGCGCCGGCCATGTCCTCTGCCGTGCCGATGCGGCGAGAGGGGATTACCTTCGACAGCGCGTCGCCATGATCGCGCGCGTCGCGGTTCATGTCGGAGGCGAATGCGCCGGGCGCGATCGCGGTCACCACGATGTCGTCGCGGATGAGACGGATCGCCATGCGCTTGGTCAGGTGCATGAGGCCCGCCTTGCTCGCGTGATAGGAGTAAGTCTCCTGCGGATTGACAACGATCCCATCGATCGAGGCGATGTTGATGACCTTGGCGAGCTTCTCCTTGGAGGCGGCCGCCTTCAGCGCGCCATGCAACGCTTGAGTGAGAAAGAATGGCGTCTTGAGGTTGAGGTCCATGACCTTGTCCCAGCCGCTCTCGGGAAACTCGTCGAACGGCGCGCCCCAGGCGGCGCCCGCATTGTTGACGAGGATGTCGAGGGACTTTTCATGCTCGAGATAGCGCGCCGCCATTTTCTTTGCGCCATCGGCGCCGGAAGCGTCCAGGGGCAGGGCGATGCAGGGACCGAGCTTGGAAAGCTCCTTGGCCGTCTCTTCGCAAGGGCCGGCCTTGCGCGCCGAGATGTAGACCTTGGCGCCGTGGTGCAGGAAGCCTTCCGCGATCATCCTGCCGATGCCGCGCGAGCCGCCGGTGACGAGCGCCGTGCGCCCCTTGAGCGTGAAAAGGTCTTTCATCATGGCCTCCAATTTTGAGCAGGCCGATGTTTTCTGGTCCGGCAGTTGCTGTCAAACCGGGCCTTGCCTAAGACTGTCGCTGGAGAAGAGGGACTGCCCATGACTGCCGTCGAGCCGGAACTGCTGCGCCTGCGCGAAAGCATCGACAATATCGATGCCGCGCTCATTCACCTGCTGGCTGAGCGGTTCAAGTGCACGCAGGCGGTGGGCCAGTTCAAGGCGACGCATGGCTTGCCGCCCGCCGATCCCGCACGCGAAACGCAGCAGATCGCGCGCCTGCGACAGCTGGCTAGGAACGCCAAGCTCGACCCCGACTTCGCGGAGAAATTCCTGAACTTCATCGTCACAGAAGTGATCCGCCATCATGAGGCGATCCGCCAAAATCACAACTGAATGCGCCGCTGCGTCAATTCTTTCGCCTAGCCGCAGGCGCGCTCCCTTGAAGCATGGCCGCGCGTCGCTATCATGCGCTGACACCATAAAGAACGCCGTCTGGAGATTGCCATGGACCTCAGCTTTTCGCCCGAAGAAGAGTCATTCCGCAAGGAAGTGCGCGCCTTCATCGCCGATGCCAAGCCGAAGCTGCCCGATGTCGGCGCGCCGGAAGCCGCGGACCGCTCGAAGGATGACTACCTCGCCTGGCACAAGCTTCTCTTCAAGAAGGGCTGGGTCGCGCCACTGTGGCCGAAGGAGTATGGCGGAACGGGCTGGAACGTCACCCAGCGCTACATTTTCAACGAGGAAATCTCGAACGCCGAAATGCCGACGACCTTGCCGTTCGGTCTGAACATGGTCGCGCCGGTGATCTTCACCTATGGCAATGACGCGCAGAAGAAGAAGTTCCTGCCGCGCATTCTTTCCGGCGAGGACTGGTGGTGCCAGGGCTATTCCGAGCCGGGCGCCGGTTCCGATCTTGCGTCATTGCGCACGAAGGCCGTGCGTGAAGGCGATTTCTACATCGTCAATGGCCAGAAGACCTGGACCACCCTGGCGCAATTTGCCGACTGGATATTCTGTCTCGTTCGCACCAACAGCGACGTCAAGCAGCAGGAAGGCATCACATTCCTGCTCATCGACATGAAAACACCCGGCATCACAGTCAAGCCGATCATCGTCCTGGACGGGGCACACGAAGTGAACGAAGTCTTCTTCGACAATGTGAAGGTGCCGGTCGAAAACCGCGTCGGCGAGGAAAACAAGGGCTGGACCTATGCCAAGTTCCTCCTGGTCAACGAACGTTCCGGCATCGCCGGCGTGGCGCGCTCCAAACGCGCTGTGGTGCGGCTCAAGGAAATCGCCGGCGCCGAATTGATCGACGGTTCGCCCCTGATCGAGGACGACGAGTTCGCCCGCAAGGTCGCCGATCTGGAGATCGACCTTGCGGCGCTCGAGTTCACCGAACTGCGCACCCTGGCCGAGGAATCCAAGGGCCATATGGCAGGTCCGGAGAGTTCGATTCTGAAGATCCGCGGCACCGAGATTCAACAGCGTATCACCGAGTTGACGGTCGAAGCGATCGGGTACTTCGCCTATCCCAACGAGCGCGCGCTCGGCAGCAATGAATTCATCGGGCCGGACTACGCGCTCGGCCAGGCCGGCCACTATTTCAACATGCGCAAGACTTCGATCTTCGGCGGATCGAACGAGATTCAGCGCAACATCATCGCGAAGGCCGTTCTCGGCCTGTAAGGAAAACGCTCATGGATTTCTCCTATACCGAGGAGCAGACGCTCCTTCGCAACTCCGTCTCCAAATATCTCGCGGACAAGTATCCTTTCGATTCGTGGCGCAAGTTCACGCGCAGCGATCTGGGGCGCGATCCAATCCATTGGAAGCAATTCGCCGAACTTGGCCTTCTGGCGGCACCCCTGCCGGAAGCCCATGGCGGGCTGGGCGGTGATGCGGTCGACGCGCAGATCGTGATGGAAGAGTTCGGCAAGGCGCTTGTG
>JANYBR010000368.1 GCA_025360685.1 Pseudomonadota bacterium | reverse complement strand
AGCCCGCCGATCAGGCTGCAATACCAGAACGCCAGCGGGATCACGCTGTGACCCTTCTGTTCGCTGCGCAGCCACTGGATCAGGAAACGCACGCCGAAGATCGCCTGGCCGACAAAGCCGATGCTGGTCCACAAAGTGTCGTAGGGATGCTCGCGCGCCAGCAGATAGAGATGCTGCAGATAGCCCATTACAGTTCTTTAGCCTCGGTCTTGCCGCGAAAACGGCGCTGTAGCCAGCGTACGCCGAACAGATCGTTCACGCTCACCAGCAGGCGGTTGAAGTTGGTGTATTTGGACGCGCCGTGGGTTCGCGGCCGGTGATTGACTTCGACGAAGCGCACGTCATAGCCCTCGCGGATCATCAAGGTGATGATGTAGCGGTGGATGTGATCGAAATAGGGAAGGGCGAGGAACGCCTCGCGCCGAAACGCTTTCAAGCCGCAGCCCGTGTCGGCGGCACCATCGCTGAGCAACCAGGCGCGGATGCCGTTGCCGATCCGCGACGCCAGCCGCCGGCTCAGCGTGTCTTTGCGTTTGGCGCGCACGCCCGAGACGACGCCGATCGACTGCGCGTCGGGCCCGCCGCGCAGGAGCTCGAGCAGCTTTGGGATATCCGCCGGATCGTTCTGGCCGTCGCCGTCCAGGGTCACGATGATGTCCGAGCGCGCCGCCCGCACGCCGGTGCGGATGCCGCGGCTCTGACCCAGATTGTGCGCGTGCTGGATCACCCTGAGCGAGGGCAGTTCCTGTTTCAGCGCGATCAGCGCCGCGGCGGTACCGTCGCTCGACCCGTCGTCGATGAAAATGATTTCGGCCGACGGTTCGCCGGCCACCGCCGCGGCGATTTCGCGCGCCAGCGGTCCGACGTTCTGGACTTCGTCCTTGACGGGGACAACCACGGAAATCCCGACCGCCATGCTGAGGTTCCGTTCGATCCCGTCGTAGAATAGAGTGGCCGCCGGCCGATCATCCCGCCCTGTCGAGTTAGTGTGCATATGCGAATGCCGGCCGCGCGCCTTATACAGGCCTGCGCCCTCTAGAAACAGGCTTGTTCCAGGATGACCCATATTTCGCCAGTGCCCCACCGGATCCACCCGGCCGCCGCGAGGCGATTCAAGGGACGTTCCAAGTGAGCGATACGGTTCAGGCAACGAAGCAAGCGGCGAACTGGCCCAACCGGGTGTTGCGCTGGCTGGCCCACCGGCCCTGGGCGACGCTCAGCTTGCTCTGCGTCCTCCTCAGCGCGCCGGGCGTTCTCAGCCTGCCGCCGCTCGACCGCGACGAGAGCCGCTTTGCGCAATCCTCGCGCCAGATGCTGGAGAGCGGCAACATCATCGACATCCGCTTCGGCCATGTCCCGCGCTACAAGAAACCCATCGGCATCTATTGGCTGCAGGCAGCGACCACGGTGATCGCCGGCCTTGGCGACCGCAGCCATATCTGGACCTACCGTCTGCCCTCGCTGCTGGGTGGACTTCTCGCGGTCCTGCTCGCCTTCTGGCTCGCACGCGCTTTCGTGCCGGCAGAGGAAGCCTGGCTCGGCGCTGCGCTGCTGGGCACGACGTTGCTGCTGACGGTGGAATCCACCATCGCGACGACGGACGCCGTTCAGCTTGCCTGCCTGCTGGGTGTGATGGGCGTACTCCTGCGGGCCTATCTGGCCGGACGCGATCCTCAAAGATCACCACCCTCGACGCGGCTCGTTCTCGCGGGCTGGGCGTCACTCGCCGCCGGAATTCTCATCAAGGGTCCAGTCGTCCCTGCGGTCTGCCTGCTGACGGTCGTGGTGCTCGTCGCCTGGGACCGCGACTGGCAATGGCTGAAGTCGCTCAAGCCGCGATGGGGCGTTCCGCTGACGCTTGCGATTGTTGCGCCCTGGGGCATCGCGATTGCTCTGGCCAGTCACGGCCAGTTCTTTCAGCAGTCCCTGGGTCAGGACTTTGCCGGCAAACTCGCTGGCAGTCAGGAAACGCATGGCGGCTGGCCGGGCTACTACCTGCTGCTTCTGGCGATCAGCTTCTGGCCCGCGGTGCTTTTTCTGGCGCCGGGACTGGGCGCGGCATTTCGCAGGCACACCGAACCCGGTGTCCGCTTCCTCGTGGCATGGGCCGGTCCGTCCTGGCTGATGTTCGAACTCGTGCCGACCAAGCTTCCGCATTACGTCCTGCCGCTCTACCCGGCGCTCGCCGTGCTGGCCGCAATGTGGGCGCTCGCCCCGCCAGACGAGAACGCACCGGTCTGGCAAAAGGGCCTGTCCTATCTGGCCTTGCTGCAGTTCCTGATCGGCCTTGCCATGCTCACGACGGCGCCGATCGTTCTGCCGGGCTGGTACGGCTCCGGCACGACCTGGTGGCTGATCACTGCGGCCGTTGGCGGTGCACTGCTCGGGCTTGGCGCGCTCGTCAGTCAGTTCATGCGAGCCCCGATCCCAGCGGCAGGACTGGCAATGCTGGCCGTCTTGTTCGTGTATCCCGCCATCGCGGTCGGCATGGCGCCGCATCTGGAACAGCTCTGGATCAGCCCGCATGCCGCGAGCCTCGTTGCCAAGGATTCCAGGCCAGCCGATCCGCCGCCGGCTCTGGCCGGCTATACCGAACCCAGCCTTGTATTCCTCCTGGGCAGTGAGACGCGCCTCACCAATGGCGTCGGTGCCGCGGATGTGGGCGCAAGCCAGGGCGGTCTCGCCCTTGTCGAAGACGGCGAGCGGGCGGCGTTTCTGGCGCATCTGGCCGAACTCGAAACCGATGCGACCCAGCTCGACGAGCTCTCGGGCTTTAACTATTCGCGCGGGCGCAAGGTCCACATCACGATCTACCGCGTGACCGCGACCCACGACATCACCGAGCCTCCCGCCGAGTAGGCGGGGTCAGGCGCCTTCACGCCCAACCCGGTGCGGTTCGGAAAAAAGAGTGCCTCGCCTGCAACAGTCCCGCGCGGGTGACTCTCGCGCCGCAAAGCGTGCGCGAACCTGGTCGAATTTTTCCATCGCCTGCGAACAATCTAATGCCGATCAATTAATGCCCGAATGCAATCTTGGACGGCGGCGCGCAGGGACGATCTCGCAGCATCGTCGCGCGAGTGCCAAGCGTCTTCGCAGGTGTGAAGGAGGCGTCGAACGAGCACCTGCGTCGACCATCATTCATCGGGTTTCACTTGACGACCAAACAGAAGGCACTAAATATCGTCACGTTGTTGCACCCGTTGATGGGGAGTCGTTGGGGCTTTCGCGTGGGCGGCAACTTCGGAGCGTCTTATAGGACGATGAGTCTCCAGATAGCGCGGGGGCGAGAAGCCAAGCCTCCGCTTCGGTCGATCCGCTCCAAGCCGGACGCCCGCCTTTTACTTTTGGAAGCGACCGAAGCAGCAGCCGCCGCGGCACCCGCGAAGAAGGCAGCCCTCCGCTTCCCCGTAAATCCCGATACCAAGGCCTTTTACAAAAAATTCTATCCCGGCACGTCCACGATCGAGTGGAACGATTGGCGCTGGCAGATGCGCGCCCGCATCCGCACGCTCGACGATCTGGCCCGCATCTTCCATCTATCCGACGACGAATATCAGGCGGTGAAGCGGCACACGGGCTCTCTGCCCGTGGGCATAACGCCGTACTATGCCAGCCTTATGGACCTGAAGGATGCGCGCGAGCCCTTGCGCCGCACGCACATTATGACGGGCGACGAATATCTGCGCGGGCCCGGCGAGGAGGATGACCCGCTGGCCGAAGACCATGATACGGCTGCGCCGGGCATCGTGCACCGCTATCCCGACCGTGTTCTGTTCCTGACCACCGGTACCTGCTCGACCTATTGCCGCTATTGCACGCGCGCCAGGGTCGTGGGCAATCCGGGCGGCGAGTACCAGTTCTCGACCCGCCAATGGGAACAGGCGCTCACCTATCTCGAAAAGCACAGCGAAATCCGCGATGTCCTGCTTTCTGGCGGCGACCCACTGACCTTGGGCGACGACAAGCTGGACTGGCTGCTGGGCCGCCTGCGCGCCATCAAGCACATCGAGTTCCTGCGCATCGGCACCAAAATCCCCGCCGTTCTGCCCCAGCGCATCACCAAGAACCTGGTGGCGATCCTGAAGAAACATCATCCCCTGTGGATGAGCATCCACTTCACCCATCCCAACGAGCTGACACCGGAAGTGACCGAGTCGACGGCTAGGCTGGCGGATGCCGGCATTCCACTCGGCAGCCAGACCGTGCTCATGAAGGACATCAACGACGATATCGCCGTGATGATGCCGCTCATGCAGGGCCTGCTGAAGCGCCGCGTTCGGCCCTACTACCTTTACCAGTGCGATCCGATCCGCGGCTCCGCCCATTTTCGTACCACCGTCGAGAAGGGGCTGGAGATCATTCAGGGGCTTCGCGGTCATACGACGGGCTACGCCACTCCGATCTTCGCGGTCGATGCGCCGGGCGGCGGCGGCAAGATTCAGATCGCACCGGATTTCGTGGTAGGCCGCGATGGCAATGACCTGCTGCTGCGTAATTTCGTGGGTGACGTCTATCGCTACCCTGATCCCGGCGGCACGCTGGGCCGTGACAAGAAGGCCCGGCTGGCGGCCGAGTAAGCAAAGGACGTTTGGGCATGCGCATCGGGGTCACCTATGACCTCCGGTCGGACTACCTTGCCATGGGATATGGCGAGGAGGAGACCGCTGAATTCGACAGCGAGATCACCATCGCCGCGCTATGCGACGCGCTGAGCGGGCTTGGCTTCGAGCCGGACCGCATCGGCGGTGTCAGGAAGTTGGCCGAACGTCTGGCTGCGGGCGAACGC
>JANYBR010000232.1 GCA_025360685.1 Pseudomonadota bacterium | reverse complement strand
CGGCGATGCGCCTCGCGCCCGAGGGCATGGTGATCGAGCGCTATGACGGGCTGGCCGGGCTGCCGCATTTCAATCCGGATCTCGACATCGATCCTCCTCCGCCTGCCGTGCGCAACCTGCGCGAAGCCATCGCGCGCGCCGACGGCCTGTTGATCTCCTCGCCGGAATATGCCCGCGGCGTGCCCGGCGCGCTGAAGAACGCGCTCGACTGGCTGGTCAGCAGCGACGTGTTTCCGGGCAAGCCCGTCGCGCTGTTCAACGCGTCGGACCGAAGCGTCGCTATGCAGGCGGCGCTGCGCCTGATCCTGGAGACGATGTCCGCCCGGATGGTCGACGCGGCGACGATTACAGTGCCGCTTTTGGGAAAGCAGACAGACGCAACATTGATCGCGGCTGACCCGAAGGTTGCCTCGAAAATTCGAGGCGCTTTAGAGGCTTATGCGCGGTTCCTTGCGTAGTAGGAGAAGAGTTCCAATATCACCCTGAGTGTCATCCCGGACAAGCAGTGCGTCAGCACTGCGCCGCTCCGGGACCCATCGCGACACCCTGCGGGTGGGTCCCGGCTCTCGCTGTGCTCGGCCGGGATAACATGCCGGGTATAAGTTAGGTCGACCGCAGACGGCCCTACACCGCGAACTTGTATGTCTCCCCATCCCGCTTGATGTGTCCCGCCGTCGGCGCGGCGAAGTGGGTGCCGATGATCAGGATCGGCTTGTCGGCCCAATCCTTCAGCATGGCCTTGCGCGTCACCCGCGCCGCCTCCTTGTCGCTGTCGAAACTCGGCGACCATTCCGGATGACCGATCTGGGAGGGGTGATGCATCATGTCGCCGGTGATGATGGCGGTCTCGCCCTTCGACTCGATCACGACGCTGACATGACCCGGCGTGTGGCCGGTGGTCGGCATCAGGCGCACCTCCGGCGAGATGCGATGGTTCATCTCCACCATCTGCGCCACGCCGGCCTCGAAGATCGGCTTTACCGAGTCCGACATGATCGCCTTCTGCTCGGCATCCTCGTCCTTGATCCAGTGTTCGTATTCCTGCCGGCCGATCAGGTAGCGCGCATTCGGGAAGGTCGGCACCCACTTCCCATCCTCGCCTAGCATCGTGTTCCAGCCGACATGGTCGACGTGGAGATGCGTGCAGACGACCGTGTTGACGCTCTCGCGCGGAAAGCCGCCTTCGGCGATGTGCTGCAGGAAGGGGCGGTGCAGGGGACGCTGGCCGGTCATGTTGCGCGGCTTGTCGTTACCGACGCAGGTGTCCACCACCAGCTTCAGGCCCTTGGCCTCGACCAGCAGCGCGTGCACCGAAAGATTGAGCGAGCCGTCCTCCTGCACGAAATTCGGATAGAGCCACGGCATCGAGCGAAGCACGTCGGGGGTCGCTTCCTCGAAGAACGGTGCTTCCTTGTTGTAGGGCACGGGCGACTCGAATTCGACCACCCGCGTCACCGTCACGTCTCCGATTTTCCATTTGAGCATTTTGTTCTCCGTTACTTGCGGTGGGCGTTTTTCACGAGGTCGTCGACCACGGTGGGGTCGGCCAGGGTCGACGTGTCGCCGAGGTTCGACATGTCGCCTTCGGCGATCTTGCGCAGGATGCGGCGCATGATCTTGCCGGAGCGCGTCTTGGGCAGGCCGGGCGCGAACTGGATCACATCGGGACGGGCAATCGGTCCGATCTGGCCACCGACCCACCGCTTCAGCTCGCTGTTGAGCGCGTCCGCAGGCGTCACGCCGAGCTTCAGGGTGACATAGGCGTAGATGCCCTGGCCCTTGATCTCGTGCGGATAGCCGACCACGGCGGCCTCCGCCACATCGTGATGCGCAACGAGGGCGCTCTCGACTTCGGCGGTGCCGAGGCGGTGGCCGGAGACGTTGATCACGTCGTCCACGCGGCCAGTGATCCAGTAATAGCCGTCTTCGTCTCTGCGGCAGCCGTCGCCGGTGAAATACTTGCCGCGATAGGTCTTGAAATAGGTGTCGATGAAGCGCTGGTGATCGCCATAGACCGTGCGCATCTGGCCGGGCCAGGATTCGAGCAGGCACAGATTGCCACTCGTCGCGCCTTCCAGAACCTTGCCGTCCGAGTCCACCAGCTGCGGCACGATGCCGAACAGCGGCTTGGTCGCCGAGCCGGGCTTCAGATCGGTCGCGCCAGGCAGCGGCGAGATCAGGATGCCGCCGGTCTCGGTCTGCCACCAGGTGTCGACGATCGGGCAGCGTCCATCGCCGACCACGCGGTGATACCAGAGCCAGGCTTCCGGATTGATCGGCTCGCCGACGCTGCCGAGGAGGCGCAATGACGCGCGGCTGGTCTTCTTCACCGGCGCATCACCCTCGCGCATCAGCGCGCGTAGCGCCGTCGGCGCAGTATAGAACGTGTTGACCTTGTGCTTGTCGATGACTTCCCAAAAGCGCGAGCTGGTCGGATAGTTCGGCACGCCTTCGAACATCAAGGTGACGGCGCCATTCGAGAGCGGCCCGTAGAGGATGTAGCTGTGGCCGGTCACCCAGCCGACGTCAGCGGTGCACCAGTAGATGTCGCCGTCGTGATAGTCGAAGACGTATTGGTGCGTCATCGCGACGAAGACGAGATAGCCCGCAGAAGTGTGCAGCACGCCCTTGGGCATTCCGGTCGAACCCGAGGTGTAGAGGAT
>JANYBR010000200.1 GCA_025360685.1 Pseudomonadota bacterium | reverse complement strand
CGATGAAGCCGGCTCTTCCGTCGGATATTCTGGCGACGACGGACTATGGCGGCGTCGTGACCGCGGCCGTGGCGCGCGACAACTATGCCGGCATGCAATTTCACCCGGAGAAAAGCCAGGCGGTCGGTCTCGCCTTGCTCGGCAATTTCCTGGGCTGGCGACCATGATTCTGTTTCCGGCGATCGACCTGAAGGAGGGGCGCTGCGTCAGGCTGAAGCGCGGTCTGATGGATCAGGCCACCATCTTCAACGAGGATCCGGCGGCGCAAGCCAGGAGTTTTCAAAACGCCGGTTTCAAATGGCTGCACTGTGTCGATCTCGACGGCGCATTTTCCGGACGGTCGGCCAATAGCGGGGCGATCCGCGCAATCCGCGCCGCGATCGATCTGCCGATTCAGCTCGGCGGCGGTATTCGCAACATGGCGGCAATCGAGGGTTGGCTCGCCGCCGGTATCACGCGGGTCATTCTGGGTACGGTCGCGCTGACCAACCCCGCACTGGTGAAGGAGGCTGCAAAAGCGTTCCCGGGAAAAATCATCGTCGGTGCGGACGCGAGGGGCGGCAAAGTGGTGACTGAGGGCTGGGCGAACGTATCGGAACTGGCGCCGGCCGACTTGGGCCGTAAGTTCGAGGATGCGGGCGTGGCCGCGATCCTCTTCACCGATGTGGACGGAGATGGGCTGCTTCAGGGCATGAATGTTGCGGCCACTGCCGCGCTGGCCCGGGCGGTGCGAATTCCGGTCATCGCCTCTGGCGGGGTCGGCGGGATTGAAGATATTGCGGCGCTGCTCGCAGCTCGTGAACCGAACATTGCTGGTGTCGTGATCGGCCGGGCGCTTTATGACGGGCGAATTGATGTAAGAGCAGCGCTCGATATGGTGAACGACGTTTAGAGTGTTTCTTCCATGATAATATACCTGTTATATGAAGTACTTAGAGATTTCATCGGCCGTTGCTGAGCCGGCGAGAGATTTCATCAAGCTGCTCCAGTGTCTTGTACAAGATTCGAACCTCGCCGCCCTTACGCCCTTTATCTAGAACATTAACTTTCAGTCCCAAAGCATTGGAAAGTCTTGATTCCATGTCTAAGGTATCTGCATCCTTCGGGGCTGCTCCATGAGAAGTTGATTTTTTGGAAATTGAACGCTGTTCAGCCTGCCGAACATTGAGCATTCCAGAGATGATTTCCTGCGCCCGCTTCTCCGAGTCGGCAAGCCCGATCAAGGTCCGCGCGTGACCGGCGGTTAGCTTGCCTTCGCGCACCAAAACCCGAACCGACTCCGGCAAGGTCAGAAGGCGCAGCGTGTTGGCGATATGGCTGCGGCTTTTGCCAACCTCCTTGGCTACCCTCTCCTGGGTAAACTTGAACCGCTCCATGAGCTCGTAATAGGCCGCGGCCTCCTCGATCGCGTTCAGGTCGGAGCGTTGGACGTTCTCGATGATGGCGATCTCGAGGGATTCCGAATCCCCCATCTCGCGCACCACCACCGGCACTTCATGCAGCTTGGCCATCTGGGCCGCGCGCCAGCGCCGCTCGCCGGCGACGATCTCGTAGGCGTTCGACTCGCCCTTCACCGGCCGTACCAGAATCGGTTGCAGGACTCCCTTCTCGCGGATCGAATCCGCCAGGTCGTTCAGTTCCTCAGGCGCAAACCGCTTGCGCGGCTGAAGCTTGTTCGGCCGCAGGAAAGCGATCGGCAGCCTGTGCGTCGCACGCGCGGCGGCGGATTCGCCGCGCGTCAATACCGCTTCTTCGCCGATCAGGGCCGAGAGTCCGCGGCCGAGGCCGCGCGGGCGTTCTTCCGCTGTCATCACGCCGCCGCCTGTAAACGCTGGCGTTCGCGCGCAATCAGCTCGCCGGCAAGCTTGATATAGGCCTGGCTTCCGGGGCAGCGCAGATCGTAGACGAGGGCGGGAAGGCCGTGGCTCGGCGCCTCGGAAATCCGCACGTTTCTTGGAATCACGGTGCGGTAGACCTTCTCCCCCATATTCTCGCGCACATCGGCGGCGACCTGATCGGAGAGTTTGTTGCGGCGATCGAACATGGTCAGGACGATGCCCTGAATTTCCAATCCGGGATTGAGATTGACTTTGACCAGATCGATTGTCTTGAGCAATTGACTCAAACCTTCCAGCGCGAAGAACTCGCATTGCAGCGGCACGATCACCGCATCGGCCGCCGCCATCGCGTTCACAGTCAGCAAAGTGAGCGACGGCGGACAGTCGATCAGTACATAGGAAAACGGAGTTGATCCGTATGCTGAGTATTCCGCCAGCGCGTCCTTCAAAATGAAATTGCGGCGCTGCCGGTCAATGAGCTCGAGCTCCGCGCCGGATAGGTCCACCGTCGAGGGAATGAGCGACAGTCCGGGGATACGGGTCGGCGTGATCGCGTCGGCGATCTTGGTTTCGCCCATCAGAACATCGTAGGTGGTCAGCCGGCGCTCACTGCGCGGGATGCCCAGGCCGGTCGAGGCGTTGCCCTGGGGGTCGAGGTCGATCACGAGGGTAGATTCGCCCACCGCAGCCAGCGCGGTGCCGAGGTTGATCGCAGTCGTCGTTTTGCCGACGCCGCCCTTCTGGTTGGCGACGACCAAAACGCGGGGCTTACTGGCCCTTTCGCTTTGATTTGCTGGCAACATGGCCAAGTTCCCGGATTTCCAGAATGACTCCCGAGGGGTCGGTCGCACTCTGGTGCTGGCTGACTTTCATACTCCAAGATTTACGGGCCTTGGTCAATTCAGACACTACAGATTGACCCTTCAGGAACAAACAAACCGTATGCCTCTCAGCGAATGGGTGTGCATAGCCCAGTAATTGGTCAAGTGGCGCCACCGCCCGCGCGGTGACCACATCGGCGGGTTGATGGCGGCCCGCCTCGATTCTGACATTGCGAATTCCCACGCTCAGACCCATGCGTTGTGCTGCGGCTTCCAGGAATTCCGCCTTCTTTCGCGTGGCTTCGTAAAGCACCACCGACACTCGATCGCGCAGCATTTCGGCCAGAACCAATCCCGGAAAACCGGCGCCGCTGCCCAGATCCACCAGGCTGGTGGCGTAGGACGGCATGTACTGAACGAGTTGGGCCGAATCCCACAGATGCCTGCGCCAGACATTCTCAAGCGAACGGGTCGAAACCAGATTGTGACGCGCGCTCCAATCCTTCAGGACATCCACATACGCCTTCAAGCGCCCCAATGTTTCACGTGAAACATTGGTCGCCGCGGCGAACTCTTCGGGGCCGAAGGGTTCAGGAGGCGCGGCTTCGGACATGCGCCAGGACAAGGGTGAGCGCGGCCGGCGTCACACCGTCGATTCGAGCCGCCTGACCAAGTGTGAGCGGCCGGATGCGGCCAAGCTTCACCACAGCCTCGGTCGAAAGGCCGTGCACGCCCGTATAGTCGAGATCGGCGGGCAGGGCGCGGGATTCGTCCCGCCGGAACGCCAGAATATCGGCATCCTGACGATCCAGATAACCGGCATACTGGCTGTCGATTTCGAGTTGCTCGGTCACGTCGGACGCAAAACCGGCGATTTCCGGCCAAATAGTGGCAAGATTTGCAAGCGTGACCCCAGGCAGACTCAGAAGGTCCATGGCAGTGCGCCGCACGCCATCCAAACGAACGCTAAGACCATGTTTTTGCGCCTCATTCGGCGTCATGTTGAAAGCACGCATCTGCTCCCGGGCGCACTCCAGGCGCGCCATCTTGGCACCGAACGCCGCGCTCCGGAGTGTCCCGACGCAGCCGGCGCGCTCGCCGACCGGGGTCAACCTCTGGTCGGCATTGTCAGCCCGCAAGGTCAGCCGGTATTCGGCGCGTGATGTGAACATCCGGTAGGGCTCTGTCACGCCCTTGGTGACCAAGTCGTCGATCAGCACACCGATATAAGCGGCGGCCCGGTCGAGGATGATCGGCGCGCCGCCGCCAGCGGCGCGGGCCGCATTCAATCCGGCCATCAGGCCCTGGGCGGCAGCCTCTTCATAGCCAGTCGTGCCGTTGATCTGACCGGCCAAGTACAATCCGTGCGTCCGCTTGGTCTCCAGCGAAGGCAGCAGCTCACGCGGATCGACATAGTCGTACTCGATCGCATAGCCCGGACGCCGGACCGTAACATTCTCGAGCCCGGGAATGGTCGCGAGCAGGGCGATCTGGACATCTTCAGGCAACGAAGTCGAGATCCCATTGGGATAGACCGTGTCGTCGTCCAGGCCTTCCGGCTCCAGGAATATCTGATGGCTGTCGCGCTGGGAGAAGCGGACGACCTTGTCCTCGATGGACGGACAGTAGCGCGGACCGGTGCTTTCGATCTGGCCGGAATAGATCGGCGCGCGATGCAGGTTCGCCCGGATGATCTCATGGGTCTGAAGCGTTGTCCGCGTGATATGGCAGACGGTCTGCGGGGTCGAGATCTTGCTCGTCAGGAACGAGAAGGGCGAGGGCGGATCGTCGCCATACTGCACGGCCAGCTGGGACCAGTCGATCGTCTTTCCGTCCAGGCGCGGCGGGGTGCCGGTCTTGAGGCGGCCCATGGAAAGGCCCATTCCATATAGCTTTTTCGATAGTCCGATGCTCGGCGCGTCACCGACACGGCCCGCCGGAATCTTCTTTTCGCCGATATGGATGAGACCGCGCAGAAACGTACCGGTGGTCAGCACCACCGCACCACAATGTATTGTTTTCGAGTCCGCGGTGATGACGCCGGCAACGTGGCCGTTTTCAATCAGCAAGTCCTCGGCCGCAGCGGCCAGGACGGTCAGATTGGCCGTCTGCCCAAGAGCAGCCTGCATGGCCTGGCGATAGAGCTTGCGATCGGCCTGGGCGCGCGGTCCGCGGACGGCGGGGCCCTTGCGGCGGTTGAGGAGACGGAACTGGATGCCGGCGGCGTCCGCGACCCGGCCCATCAGACCGTCCAGCGCGTCAATTTCCCGGACCAGATGGCCCTTGCCGACCCCGCCTATGGCAGGATTGCAGGACATCTCGCCGATCGTCTCGAATTTGTGGGTCAGCAGCAAGGTGCGCGCGCCAAAGCGCGCCGACGCGGCAGCCGCTTCGCAACCGGCGTGCCCACCACCAATGACGATGACCTCGAAGCGATCCATGAAGCGCTCAATAGGCGAGGGCGATCCATCGGGCAAGAAGCGAATGTTTCACGTGAAACATAGGGCTCACGGGCTATTTGCGGCCTTCGGGCGCAATTGCACCAAGTAAAAATCTAGCGATTTTAACGGTTTATGGCAACATCGGCGCATGGCCGAAACTCACGTACTTTCCGCCCTGATTGAGAAACGCGCCCGCCTGGCCGGTGAATTGCGGGCCGCACAGTTCAAGGTGATGGCGCTCAAGGTCGATCTGGGCTGTGTGGATCAGTGCCTGAGCATATTCCGGTCCGAGATCGACCCGGCCTCGATCCCCGCTAAGGTCACGTTCGGCAAGTCGCCTGCGGGACTACCCAAGGGTGCAGGCACCCGTACTGCGCTCGAAATCCTGCGCGAGACGGGCGGTTCCTTCACGTCGCAGGAACTGGCCGCCGCGATCCTGCACCGCTACGGACGGCCGCTAGAGCCTCGCCCGCTGGGCATGTTGGCGAAGGCGATCCAGAGCAATTTTTCACGCCGTAGCGACGGGATAGTGATATTTTGCCGAGACAGCTATCCTGGTAAATGGAGACTGAATCTGGGCTGAAGACCAAATCACTTCGGCAACTAAGTGTCTGGTTTTGAAGAGATTTAGCAACTTGCGAATCAAGGGGCGCGGTTTATAGTGATTCTAGTCTCTAAAGTCAAGCAGCATTGACGGAGACCGAATCAGCAACTATAACCGCCCTGCTGCCCGCGCCCTGAGCGCTCCTTTCCCCTTTCGTTTCGGTGTTCGGAACCTCGAACGCCCCAAAAAACGATTTTGGAAGGATTCCGTGTTGACTGAACACATCAAGATCGAGCGTTTTCTGCCTGCTTTGCTCGGGTTTGTGTTCCTGCGCCGACTCTTCGGGCAATTCACTCCCACGCAACCGACCGATGCGTCCACCCAGGACCAACGGGATGCTGCCGCACGCTTCACGCGCGGTAACATCGCAATTCAAGCTGGTGTATTTGTGACCGAGGCCGATCTAGAGCGGCAGCGGGCTGAAGTTGCGTCTATAGCGTTCCCAAAGTAACCCAAGTCTAAATTGACGATCCGAGGGCATGCAGGAATTTGCCGAAAAATTCGCTGCGATTGCAGCGCAATGGAATCGCGTCGAGCGTCGTGCGAAAGAGTATGAGCACTTCCAAGAGGGCGCAAACGTCTCGGCCATAAACGAGATGCGCTATGCGGGCCGACGTATCGTTGATGCTCTCACGATATTATTTTCCGATGGCAAGCCGGAAGAAATTCATGCTGCATTGATCGTGGCGGAAACGTATCTCATCAATGCCGAGCATGATGTTACCGATGGAATCTGCTTCGTCGTTCTCCGTCGCCTTGATCGAGTCATAAAAAAATATGGGCGCGACCAAATTGCTGAGCATTATCCCGACTTTTGGCACGTATACCCTCTCGTTCTAGACGCCCAAAAAATAATACAAGGCACCAGAGAAGATCGCCAACAGCGCAAGACCGACTACAAAAAGTTGGCCGAGGAATATCTACCAAAGCTGAATGCGCTTTATTCCGTCCTAATCAATGTCAAAGCCCTTCATGTGCAAAGCGACAACGAAGAACTGGCGTCCATCAAGACCCGTGTCGCGACCGTCACACGCATTACGGTTACAGGCGCTATTTTTAGTATTTTGGCCTTCATCCTGAGCCTATTTGTGTGGGCTTATCCAAATGACTACTGGGCCATTTTTCATCGCATTTTCTGAGGGTGGCTGGCTCACGCTACTCGACTACGCTGCCGGTAGCCCTTCCACTGACGCGAATCCGCGGGGATAGTTAGCGGTGCCAGTACCCGGACCACACTCGCGAGACCTTATGCGAGAGCGCCAGTCCCAAGGCCTGCTTTGTCAGTGTGCCGTTGTCCGTCCTGCGATGATCTTCTTTCCAAGCGGCTTCATTCGCATACTGAAACAACAGGTGCGCCGACACGTGATGGTATTGCCCATCGACCATGCGACGTAGCCTTGAAAAATATGACTCAACAAAATTTGTGTGCGCGCCGTCTAGTGAGTAGGCCTGCGAATGATTGATCCTGCGCGTCGTGAACATGGAATGAAGCGCGTCCCAGTGTGAGGCCTCATCCGCGAAAACTTTGGTGCCGCGTGTGATCACGCGAGGGGCAATCAGAACGCCATGCGCTTCTGACGATGCAACGAATGGCAATGTGCGACCATCGCGCTGGCGGAGTGCAACGACGACGCGACGTTTCCCCGTTTGATTTTCGGTAAGGCGGCGATCAATGCGGTTTTCCTTCAGGTTAGCGGGCCGAATGTGGCCGCCAAAATATGCGCCATCGACTTCGACCTCTCCGGACAACTTCGCGTCCGCCGTTTCGGATGCCAGTGCCTGCCTGATTTTGTGAGCAAGTACAAAAGCGGACTTTGCATTGCAGCCCAGATCGCGCGCGAGTTGCAGCGAGGAAATTCCCTTCACCGCATTAGAGAAAATGCAGATCGCAGCGAGAAGGTCAGTGAATGACATTTTGCGGGCCGAGAAGATCGTGCCACTCGTAACGGAATATTGGTGTCCGCATGCCGCACACTTGAAACGACGCCGGGTCGTGATCTTGTAGGCCTCTGCACCGCCGCAACGAGGGCAGACTGGTTCGCCGTCCGTCGCGGGCCAGCGCAGTTTGCAGAACGTCTCGTAAGCCTTGGTGTCACCCAGGCTGTAAATCGCCTTGAGGGAGAGGGTCCTTGCGGCGGCGGAAACGAGGAAATGTTGGGCCATAGCTATCTCAACGGTTTTCGTTGAGATTGACAGTATTGTCGTATTTAGATCATGTCAACGGTAATCGTTAAATTTGACAAAGATACGACTCCTAGCTATATTCCGTTCATGTCACCGGAACAGTGCCGGGCAGCTAGGGCTTGGTTAAGCTGGTCAATGGATGATCTGGCGGGCAGGGCCAATGTCAGTTCCAGCACGGTTCGGGACTTCGAGGCGCACCGTCGCCAGCCGCACAAGAACCGGCTAGCGCAAATACGGCAAGCTCTTGAAGTAGAAGGTATTATATTCATGTTTGGCCAGGACGGAATGGCGACAGGAATCGGAGGAAAGGCGCTGGTGTCTCAAGCCAGCGCCCCCAAGGTGGAGAAAAAGGTTAACGTCAGGGCTAAGGCTTAGGCCTGACGTGGGCGCGAACGTGTTCGATCCGCTGCCAGCGGACTCTCACGTATCCTCGTACCCAGTGGCGTTTACGACAAAGCATGTCGTCTACTCCTTGGGTGGGGCCTCCGTTGAATGAGGGCGCACGGTCCGCTACGATTCGAAGAACGGCGGTTCCATCGACGGCGAACAGTTAGCCCTGTTCCCTTTGACAGCAGGTCAGGAGGCAACTCACCTGCACGGGACCACTAGAAGCGGCGGCCAGGGCGGACACCCTGAGCCGCCGTTTCGCTTCTGGTGGCTTCATTGCCAACAATTATATCCCTGAGTCGAAATATGAGCAAGTCTCCCTAATTGAAAATTGGAACAGAAAATGCCATGATTGGGAATGGCCGATAACAGCGACATCTCAAGCGTCATCCGCACGGCTTTGCAGAGAAAGAGAAACCTGCAGGCGCAAGTGCAGGCGGCTATGGAAAAGGTCGCTGCGGCGCAAGCAGAAATGAACGCCGCGATACAGGCTATCGCTCGTATCGACGTCATGGTCAAAGAAATTCAGGCTTCGCTACCAGACGCGCAGCAAGTGAACGTAGCCGAGTCGGCGGCATCCCGCTACGAATCCACCAGCGGAACCGGTTTGGCTCGGGCGGCTGGCTTTGGAAACTCTCAAGCCTTCTTCGAACAGGTCGTGCGGGAGGCAATCATCCAGAATGGTAAGCCCATGCAAACGACCGAAATTCTCAAGGCATTTCGTGATCGTGGGCACCCGATTGAAGGCAACAATCCGTGGAAAATCGCCTCCAATAATCTATGGAAGGCAAAAGCCGAAGGCCGGTTCATTCACAAGATTGGAGTAGGATATTGGCCCTCTGATATGGCGAACGTGGCATTAGGCTACGTTCCGCCACCAGAGGGGGTTGCTCCTCTAAAGCTGAAGGTTGCCAAAACAGTGCCTCGAAAATCACGCTCAACCGGGCGTCCGCCAGGCAGATCGCGGGCGCTTACACCTGAACAGGTGGGGCTGGTCTTGAAATGGACCGAGGAAGGCAAACCAGTGACCCACATCGCTCGCGAACTGGGCGGTATCTCGGCGGGTACTGTTTATCGGTACCTACGAGAAGCAGGTATACCGGCTAGAACCAAGAAACCCGGTGGAGGACGCAAAAAGAAGGAATTGGCGCAGAAATAGGCCGTTCAGATGATTTCCCTCAACTTCAGCGATTTTCGCCGTTTTCAACGGTTTGGTGCAATTGCGCCCGAAGGCCGGCTATTTGCCGATGCAAAACTCCCGGAAGACGACATCCAGCAACTCTTCAACATCGACCCGGCCTGTGATCCGACCGATGGCACGAACCGCCAGTCTGAGATCTTCGGCGAACAGCTCGGCTTCGTCCGCCGACAAGGCGCGCTCCAGACAGCCGAGCGCCTGTTCCAGCGCATGGCGATGGCGGGCCCGGGTCAGCACCGGCGCCTCGCGCGAAACATCAATCTTTTCAGCCACTTTGGAGGCGATGGCGGCCAGGACGGCCTCGAGGCCCGCGCCCGATTTCAGCGAAAGACACAGGCCATGCCGCGGTGAAGCTGAGGGCAGGTCGGACTTGTTCCAGACGGTCAGGGAAGCGCTCTCCGCAATGCCCGGCGGCAGCCCCTTGAGCGGGTCACGCGCACTGCCGTCCAGTAGTAGCAACACCAGATCCGACGCCTCCGCCCGCGCCAACGCCCGTCTCACTCCCTCGCTCTCGACCGCGTCGGCCGCTTGTCGCAAACCGGCTGTGTCGGCGACGATTACCGAGTACCCGCCCAGGTCGAGTTTGACTTCAATGATGTCTCTGGTTGTGCCCGCGACTTCGGCCACAATGGCCAAGTCACGCCGGGCGAGGGCATTGACCAGGGAACTCTTTCCAGCGTTCGGTGGACCGACCACCGTTAAGTAGAACCCTTCCCGGATGATCTCGCCACTTCCGGAATCATCGAGATGTATTTGAATCTCCTTCCTTATTTCCGTCAATATTGCACGTGACCGAGCCAGAACGTCTTCGGGCAATTCCTCGTCTGAGAAGTCGATACCGGCCTCGACCCAAGCCAGCGCGCCGATCAATCTTTCCCGCCAACCCTCATACAACAACGAAAGAGCCCCGCCATATTGGCGAAGACTCTGCCGGCGCTGGGCCTCGGTTTCGGCATCGATCAAATCGGCCAAAGCCTCGGCCTGGGTCAGATCCAACTTGCCGTTTTCGACGGCCCGGCGCGTGAATTCGCCTGGCTCGGCCGGCCGACAGCCACTGATCGGTGCAAGGCTCTCCAGAACGCGCCTTACAACGGCCCGTCCGCCGTGAACGTGAAACTCGGCCATGTCTTCGCCCGAAAAGCTGGCGGGACCGGGGAACCACAACACCAAGGCCTGGTCGATTGCTTCGCCCTTCGCATCTCGCAATTCGCACAAGCTCGCGGCGCGCGGCCTGAGTTCCCTGCGGCGAGCCAACGCCAAGACGCATGCCTGCGCCATCGGCCCGGAAACACGGATCACCGCCACGCCGGCGCGCCCCGGCGCCGACGACAGCGCGAAGATCGTGTCGCTCATCCTTTGCTTTTGTCCGTATCTTTCCGAACCGCGCCGCCGGCAACGCGCCGGGCACTGTCGAACATGAAGCGCTGGAACTGCTCGAATCCCTGCCCGCCCAGCGGCAGCCAGGCGCGCATCATGGCTTCTGGTTCGTTGACATCGATGGCCGCTTTCATGCGCTTTTCCATCTCCGCCAGCATCTTCTCCTGCAGCTTCGAAACGTCCGGCAGGCCGAGAAATCTACGCGCCTCGTCCGGCGTCATATCGATCTCGATGTTCATCTTCATCGCATCAACCCGCTCTCCGTGTGGCGCTTGTGAGCCGCGCCGGGCATCGCTAGAAGCTTCCTCCGATCCCGATGTCCATTGCAACGCCGCTTGCACCGTTCAGCCGTTCAGACATTTCACGGAATGACCACATGAACCGCCTTGCCAACGAATCCAGCCCCTATCTGCTCGGCCACAAGGACAATCCGGTTGACTGGTACACCTGGGGAGCGGAGGCGTTGGCGGCCGCAGCGGCCCAGAACAAACCGATCCTGCTTTCGATCGGCTACACGGCCTGTCACTGGTGCCACGTCATGGAAAAGGAAAGCTTTTCCAACACCCAGACCGCGGCACTGATGAACGACAACTTCATCAACATCAAGGTCGACCGGGAGGAACGTCCGGATGTCGACTCGCTCTATCAGGCGTCAGCCAACCTGATGGGTCTCCAGGGCGGCTGGCCGCTCACCATCTTTCTGACGCCCAAAGGTGAGCCCTATTTCGCCGGCACATATTATCCGGACGAAGAACGCCTCGGCCACCCGGCCTTCAAGAAAGTTCTGGCCGACGTCGCGCGCCTTTACCGCGAACAGGGCGATCAGGTCGCGCAGGCGACGGCGAACGTCATAACGCAGCTAACAAATTTATGGCACCGCGACATGCGCGGTCCGCTGGACGCATCGCTGATCGACACCGGCGCGCTCAGGATCGCGCAGCGCTTCGATATGTTCTTCGGCGGTCCGACCGGCGCGATGAAGTTTCCGTCCGTGGTTCTGCTCGAAGTTCTGTGGCGCGCCTTTCTGCGCTCGGGCATGCCGCAATTCATGCAGCTGACGTCGATCACGCTTGACAATATCCTGCTTGGCGGCTTGTTCGATCATATCGGCGGTGGCTTCGCCCGCTACTGCACGGACGAGCGCTGGCTGATTCCGCATTTCGAGAAGATGCTCAACGACAATGCCATGCTGCTCGAACTGATGACCGGCGTTTGGCAGTTCAACCGCAACAATCTGTGCCGTGCGCGCATCGAGGAGACTGCTACGTTCCTGCTGCGCGACATGCGCAACGGCGATGCTTTCGCAGCCAGCATCGATGCCGATTCCGAAGGCGAGGAGGGAAAGTACTATGTTTGGACGGAAGCGGAGATCGACGCCGCCCTGATGGGTACCTTCGCGGCAAAGTTCAAGACTGCCTACAACGTAGTCCGCGAAGGCTCTTTCCAAGGTCGCAATATCTTACAGCGGATCGGCTCGCCCGCGCCCTATCCTCAGTCCGAGGCTGACGAAGCCCTGCTGGCCAAGCAGCGCGAACTTCTGCTCAAGGTGCGCCAGTCCCGGGTGGCGCCGGCGGTCGATGACAAGGTGCTCGCCGACTGGAACGGACTTGCCATCGCAGCGCTCGCCAATGCCGGTGCCGTACTGCAGAACGCTGAATGGACCACGGCCGCAATCCGCGCCTTTGATTTCGTCGTGAAGGCGCTGGGCGAAGGTGACCGGCTGCATCATTCCTGGCGAGCAGGCAAACGAAGCAGAAACGCCTTCGCCGATGACTATGCCCACATGGCGCGCGCCGCGTTGATTCTCTTTGAGATCGTCGGCGACAAACGCTATCTGGAATTCGCCAAAACCTGGGTGCGCACGCTCAATGAGCACTACTGGGACGCGCTCAACGGCGGCTACTTCTACACGGCCGACGACGCCGAACCGCTTATCGTCCGTGCACGGATGGTAGTCGACCAGCCGACTCCGTCGGCGAACGGCACGCTGCTGCAAGTGCTGACGCGCCTGACGATGGTGACCGGCGATCGTGCCTATGCCGAGCGCGTCAACACCATGCTCAACGGTTTTGCCGGCGAAGCCGCGCGTGTCTGGATGTCGATGGGCTCCTATTTCAATGGTTTGGAATATGCGGTCAGCGATCTGCATCTGGTCGTGGTGGGCCCCCTCAGCCATCCCAAGACGCACGAGCTCACAGCCGCCATTCTGGGCCGCGCGCTGCCCAATCGTTGCCTCACCGTGGTCGGGCCGGACGAAGTCTTTCCCGCCGATCATCCGATGCACGGCAAGACAATGGTCAATGGTCAGCCGACCGCCTATGTCTGCCAGCGCCAAACCTGCTCGGCGCCGATCACCAATCCGGTGACCTTGTCGCAGATGTTGCAACTGCCGCAACGGCCGCAGGCTGGTGCGCTGCCGCAATAAAGAGTCCTCTCGGGCCGTTTGAATCGCTACTCTCGCCGCCAAAGTGGAGGCGCGCCGATGAGCGGTCAGGACGTCAGAGTCAAAAGCAGCCCCGACGGGGAATTCGGTGCCTATCTCGCGTCGCCGGCTGCGGGACGAGGCCCCGGCGTGGTCGTCATCCAGGAAATCTTTGGCGTCAACAAGGTGATGCGCCAGATCGCCGACGACTTCGCGGCACGCGGCTACTTCGCGCTGGCGCCCGATCTGTTCTGGCGGCTTGAACCGGGCGTCCAGCTCACCGACCGCAGCGACGCCGAATGGAAACGCGCCTTCGACCTGATGGGCCGTTTCAACCAGGACGCGGGCATCAAGGACATCCAGTCGTCGATCAACTATCTGCGCCACTCGATCGCCGGCTGCACCGGCAAGGTCGGCGCCGTCGGCTACTGCCTGGGCGGACTGCTCGCCTATCTGACGGCGGCGCGCACCGATTGCGATGCCAGCGTCGGCTACTACGGCGTGAACATCCAGGACAAGCTGGGCGAAGCGGCCAAGATCAGAAAACCGCTCATGCTGCATATCGCCGGCAAGGACGAATTTGTCCCGCCCGACGCGCAGAAGAAGATCATCGACGGACTGAAAAACAATCCACTCGCCACCCTGCATTCCTATCCGGAAATGAACCACGCCTTCGCACGCCAGGGCGGCGATCACTACGACAAGGCTTGCGCGGATCTCGCCAATGGCCGCACCGCGACGTTCTTCCGGCAGCATCTGAGTTAAACGGAACTACGGCGCCAGCTTGGCGGCGCGCCGTCCTGCCCAGATTGCCAGCGACAGGCAGGCGACCATTGTCAGCGATGCCAGCATCAACGGCAGGCCCGGCACGTGCCATCCCGGGTGACGCACCGCCCAAGCGAATGAAAGCCCGAACAAGAGCGGTCCCACGACGGACGCTATTCCGATCAGGCTTTGATTGGCGCCCTGAAGCTGACCTTGTTCATGGGCACCGACGCGCCGCGTCATCAGGCCCTGCAAGCCGGGAATAAGCAGACCCCACAAAGCGCTGATCGGCATGCCGATCAGATAGATCAAGCCGCTTGGCGCAAACGCATACCAGCCAAGCGCCAGTGCGGCCGATGTGGCTCCGGCCAGCATCGTGCCGCGCTCGCCAAATCTCTTGACCGCTGGACCGACGACGAAGCTCTGCACGGCAATTCCCATCACGCTGCCGCCCATCATCACGAAGCCCGTCGTGCCGGGCGTCCAGTGATAGCGATAGCCGGTGTAGAGAACGAAGACGCTGGGCCACACCATATTGGCAAGCTGGTTGAGGAATCCGACACCGGCCAACGGCAGCAGCTCGTGATGCGAGCGCAGCAAGGTGAGCGAGCCGAGCGGATTGGCGCGGCGCCAGTGGAATGAAGTGGCACGCCGGTTCTCCGGCAGTGATTCCGGCAAAACCAGCAGGCCGTAGAAGGCGTTGAGCAATGTCAGCGCCGCCGCCGCCATGAACGGCAGGCGAAGATTGTAGTTTCCGAGCAACCCACCGATCGCCGGACCGGCCAGAAAGCCGAAGCTGAACGCCGAGCCCATCCAGCCGAATGCCCGCGCACGGTTCTCCGGCGCCGTCACGTCGGCGACATAGGCGTTCGCGGTCGAGAAGATTCCCGATGTTGCGCCGCTGATCAGCCGGCCGACGAATAGCCAGGAAAGGCTCGGTGCGAACGCCATGAAGAGAAAATCGAGGCCGAATCCGGTCAGCGAGATCAACAACACCGGCCGCCGTCCCAGCCGGTCCGAAAGCAGTCCGAGAATCGGTCCGGCGAAAAAACTCATCATTCCGCCGCAGACGGCGAACGTCACATTCCACTCCGACGCCGACGCGGTGTCGCCGCCCGTGAATTGCTTGAGCAGGTTGGGAAGGATCGGCACCATGAAGCCGATCGACATGGCGCTGGCGACGGCACTGACGAAAATGAACCCGAACGCCGCACGCCGGCGGCTTTGCGAGGGGCCGGGCACATGGTCATCGGTGACGGGAACATCGGACATGGTGCGGAACACTGGCTCAGTGGGCCGATCACCTCGCGTATCTCGTGTCTCGGCGCAAGTGCTCCGGGCCGTGTGCAGCCCTCAGGGACGGGCTTGAAGTCTGATCCAGCTGCGCCAAACTAGATTGCAGTATCGCCTTCCAGCCGCTGTCGGAACCGGCACGGAGGAGTACAAATAGTTGAAAACGAAGCTCGGCCCGTCGCGAAAATCGCCACGAGGCATTGGAGGACAGCATGAAAGCAATTCGATTCAGCCAGACCGGCGGCCCAGAAGTTCTCGACTATGTCGAATTCGACTTGCCGCCGCCGGCTGCCGGCCAGGTGCGGGTCAAGCACACGGTCGTCGGCGTCAATTTCATCGACACTTATCACCGCACGGGGCTCTACAGACTTCCACTGCCGTCTGGCCTCGGCAGCGAAGCCGCCGGCGTCGTGGAGGCCCTGGGCGAGGGCGTGACGAGCCTGAGGACCGGCGATCGCGTGGCCTATGCCGGCGCGATGGGCGCCTACGCTGATGCCAACAATGTGCCGGCCGACCGCCTGGTGAAAATACCGGCAAGCGTCAGCGACGAGACGGCGGCAGCCGCGATGCTCAAAGGCATGACCGCGCAATATCTTCTTAAGCGCACATTTCCGGTGCAGGCGGGCCAGACGATTTTGTTTCACGCCGCTGCCGGCGGAGTCGGCCTGATCGCCGCACAATGGGCCAAACATCTGGGCGTCACCGTGATCGGCACCGTAGGGTCCGAAGAAAAGGTCGCGCTCGCCAGGGACAATGGCTGCGCGCATGTGCTCAACACGCGCAAAGATGACTGGGTGAAGCGCGTGCGCGAGATCACCGGCGGCGTCGGTGTGCCGGTGGTCTACGATTCGGTCGGCAAGGACACCTTCGCGGGCTCGCTCGATTGCCTCGCCGTGCGCGGCATGCTGGTGAATTTTGGCAATTCGTCCGGCGCCGTGCCGCCATTCGAACCCGGCATCCTGAGCGCCAAGGGCTCGCTTTATCTGACGCGCCCGACTCTCGTCAGCTACACGCGCACCACGAAGGAGTTGCAGGAGACCGCCGACGATCTCTTCGCCGTCATCGCGTCGGGCGCGGTAAAGATCGCGGTTCATCAGCGCTTCAAATTGTCCGAGGCGCGCAAGGCGCACGAAGCGCTGCATTCGCGGACCACGACGGGGGCCACGGTGTTGATCCCATAGTCCATACTGGTGTCCTGGACCAGCTTGCAAACCAGCGTCGACTATGGTATCGATGCTGGCATGGGAGAAATGCGCAAAATAACGGTTGAAGTGCCGGTCGACGACCTCGCGGCCGCCCAGGAATATGTCGGCGCCGGCGTAACCGAAACGG
This sequence comes from Pseudomonadota bacterium, assembly GCA_025360685.1. GTDB lineage: Bacteria > Pseudomonadota > Alphaproteobacteria > Micropepsales > Micropepsaceae > Rhizomicrobium. The sequence continues at coordinate 2,999 of JANYBR010000200.1, read as the reverse complement.
TGCGCGCCGCACTCAAAAGACTGCGCTCGATCCAGGCCCAGCAGCGCGCCCTCGAACTGCGCGGCAAAGTGAAGTTTTCGATGACTCTCGATGAACTGCGCTACGACCGCGAATGATTGCCGCTGACTCAAGTTCGCTTTCAGCTTACTTCAAGGGCGAGGCCGGCGCCGACATCGAGGCGATTGCATCTGCCCTCGCAGCGGGGAGCATTGTACTGCCGCCCGTGGTTCAAACGGAACTCCTGTCCGATCCGGCCGCCGCGAAAGAGATGGCGGAAACCATCGCCAATTTTCCCTTGCTGTCGGTTGTCGAAGGCTACTGGCAACGCGCCGGCGAGGCTCGCAGACTGCTCAAACGCAAGGGTCATAAGGCCAAGGTCGCAGACGCATTGATCGCCCAATCCTGCATCGATCACGATGTAGCACTAGTCACGCGCGATGCGGACTTTCGTCACTTCGCAAAACATTGCGGTCTCAAGCTCGCCTGAACGAGGCGTGCCTTACTCCGCCGCTGCCTTCGCATCTGGGCGCAGGTAGATCGAGTTCTTCGGCCGTGCCATGACACGGTGAACCAGCGGCACGAAGGCCTCGAGCGGCATCGTGTCGTAGTTCGGATCGAAGGCGTTCTGGTCGTGCCGCGCGCAGAACAGCGCCGTGCGCTCGAAACTGGGATGGCCGCGGAACTGATCGCGCATGTCCCGGTCGAGGCCGAGATAGTGGAAGAAGTAGTAACCCTGGAAGATGCCGTGGTGCTGCATCGTCCACCAATTCTCCTCCGACACGAAGGGGCGCATGATCGTGGCGCCGAGTTCGGCGTGGTTCGCCGACGCCAATATGTCGCCGATGTCGTGCATCAGCGCACAGACCACATATTCCTCATCCATGGCGTCGCGATGCGCCAAGCTGGCTGATTGCAGCGAATGCTCCAGCCGGTCCACCGCGAAGCCGCCACAATCTCCCTTGAGGAGCTGAAGGTGTGCCAGCACACGGTTTGGCAGGTCACGGCCAAAGGGCGCTGAGGCGACCGCGATTTTCATCCAGTCTTCCTGTGTTCCTTCCGCCATGGCCTTGAACTGGGCGCGGTCGCTTGCATGTTCGGTCATCTGAAGACTCTTCCCTCTCGTGCCGGCGGTAGTTTCCGACGCTGACGAGACACGGTCAACCGCCATCCGGCCGGGCGACGATTCGCCTTCAAACCCCGGTCATTGTCGCGTTTACTGAGTCCCGCCGAATCACGCGCGGGTGAGCTTCATGCCTACCAAACGCTACGAAGAAATCTTCGAACAATCCCTGTTCCGCAGCCGCTGGCTGATGGCGCCGTTCTATATCGGCCTCGTCATCGCGCTCGTCGTCCTGATGATCACCTTCGGCAAGGAAGTCGTCGAGGAAACCTCGAAGGTCCTGACCATGGACCTGCAGGAGAACACGGTCGTCCTGTGGCTACTGACCTTGATCGACATGTCCTTGGCCGGAAATCTGACCCTGATGGTCGTGTTCGCCGGCTACGAGAATTTCGTCTCGCGCATGGACCTGGAAGGCAACCCCGACAAGCCGGTCTGGATGGGCCGCGTCGATTTCAGCAACATGAAACTGAAGCTGATCGCCTCGATCATCGCGATCTCGGTCATTCATCTGCTGAAATCGTTCATGTCGATCGAAAGCGTCGACAAGAGCAATCTGGTCTGGCTGATGGAACTGCACGGCATGTTCCTGGTTTCGGGAATCGTGCTCGTCTTCATGGACTGGCTCGGCGAAAAGGGCTCCCAGAACAAGCCGATCGACGAAGCCGAGCACCGCTAATCCGCCGGGTGCGCGATCAGCCTGCGTGCCAGCACCTCAACCTGTGCGACGATCTCCTCGCCATGCGTCAGTATTGCCAGATGGTGCAGCTTAAGCCTGGCCACCGGCCAGCCGCGTTCTTCGGCAATCGCCGCCTCCGCCTCGTAGCCTGATCCCAGTTGCAGATAGGCACAGGCGATGGTGCCCGACAAATCGATGGCCGGCGCCGGTTCGTTGAAGTAGGCGAATGGAAGATCGTTGAGCTCCGCGGCAAAGCGCTGATAGGCAGTTGCATCGTTGAACAAGGATTCAATCGCGCCCTTCTGCCACCAACGGTGCCAGGGCGGAAGGCGGCCATCGCGCTCCATTTGAACCAGGCGGGACTTCAATGCCTCGGGCGCCGTTGAAAACCAGCTGACCCGGGGATGCGGCAGTAACGCGTCAATGAAGATCGCGCCGCCGGCCAAACCACCATCTGCGATTGCAGGAACCAAGGCACCGGCGCCGCTATGGGCGACCAGAATCGTGCTGGCTGAATTGCTGCCGGTTGCGGCGCGTGCCGTCCGGACAATCCTTGCGTAGTACGGAGGGCCTCCTGCCATCTCGCCCGAATAGTCGGGGACGGCGACTTCATATCCTTGCGCGCGCAGCAGGGGTGCCAGCGTGCGCCACGTTCCGGGCCCGACGAGCGGGCTGTGCAGCAGAACAAGCTTCACAGCCATCGCTCCTCGTTCGCGTTCAGGTATTCATGCTGTCGAAGAAGTCCGCGTTGTTCTTGGCCGATCTGAGCTTGTCGAGCAGGAACTCGATCGCGTCTGTGGTTCCCATCGGCGCCAGGATGCGGCGCAGCACATGCGTCTTGGCGAGCGTGCCCTTGTCGAGCAGCAGTTCGTCCTTGCGGGTGCCGGACTTGAGAATGTCGATGGCCGGATAGACGCGCTTGTCCGCGACTTTGCGGTCGAGCACGATTTCCGAATTGCCGGTGCCCTTGAACTCTTCGAAGATCACCTCGTCCATGCGGCTGCCGGTATCGATCAGCGCCGTGGAGATGATGGTGAGCGAGCCGCCTTCCTCGATGTTGATGACCCTACCGGTCTTGTCCTTGATGGTCGGGTCTTTCAGCTCCATGTCGAGCCAACGGGTGGGGTAAAGCGGCGTCAGATTGTCGAAATGCACCTTGTGCTTGATTTTTTCCGGATCTTCGAAATTGATCGAGGAAAC
>JANYBR010000189.1 GCA_025360685.1 Pseudomonadota bacterium | reverse complement strand
TGGTTCTGGATCGATCCCAAGAACGATCTGTTTTTCCTCGGCATGATTCAACGATTCGGCGACGGCGCTGCGGGCAGTCAACGCCTGGGTATCGGGTCACAAAAATTCGTCTATTCAGCTTTAACCGATCCTGAGAAATAGGGAGCACGCAATGAACAAGTGGCTTAGGCGCGTCGCGATTGGGCTGATAGCTCTGCTTGTCATTGTAGGCGGCGCCTATTACTGGCTGATCGTACAGAGCGGCACGCCTTCGGGCACTTACACGATCGACATCGCGCAAGTGCGGCGGCTTGCCGACGCCATGCCGGGCGATAAGCCTATTGAAATTCGCGTCGAACAGCTGGAGCGGGGAAGTTTTCCCGCCACGGCAATCGTCGCCGGAGACGGGTGGGCACCTTCTCCGATGGCGATGTTTTCCTATCAAGTCGTCTTTCCGCACAGCACAGCAGTGATCGACAGCGGGTTCGATCCGAAGGCAGTAAAAAAGAATGGCATGCAGTTCGATGGAGTTGCTCAGGCGCGCATGAGCAAAGGGTTGAACGACGCATCGCTCATCTTATTCACCCACGAGCATGAAGATCACATCGGCGGCTTTCTTGCGCAACCGAATGTGCGCACCCTTCTCGGCAAGGCACGCATCAATGGCGAGCAGGTGGCGAACGCCGCGCGCTACAACAGCGAAATTCCGCCGAATGTTTTCACCGGCTATCAGGCGACATCATATGAAAGCTACCTGGCCGTCGCACCCGGCGTGGTGCTAATCCGCGCAGCGGGCCACACGCCCGGCAGCCAGATGATCTATGTGAAGACCGCAAAGGGTCAGGAGTTCCTCTTCATCGGCGACGTGGCATGGCACATGCGCAATATCGAGCTGGTGCGCGAACGGGCGCGGCTAGTGACGATGTTCATGCTGCGCGAAGACAGCGACGCGGTTCTTGCACAGTTGCAGGCGCTCAAGCAGCTCAGTCAGAAGGAACCAAAGATCTTCATCGTACCCGGGCACGACCTCGGAGTCGTGACGGCAGACCTCGCTGCGGGTGCCCTGCAGAGAAACTTTCGCTAGGCATCAGGCAGACCGTCACTGTAGACGCCGCCGATGGTCACTCCGGGCTGCAGCAGGCCGCGACCTGGAACGTGATTAATTTCAAGCCGCGTGCCGTCGGGATCTTCGAACAGCACCGAATAATATCCCGGCGCGTAATTGTCTTGTTGCGGCGCGTGCACGATGCGCGCACCGATCCTCGTCAGGAAGGTGTACGCCTGATCGACATCCGTGCGCTCCCGCGCGCGAAAGCAGACGTGGTGCAGGCCGACCGCTCCCTGCACGAAGCGCTTGCCGCGCTCTGAATCTGGCGGCGCCTCGATGCCAAATCCCGTCCGGCCTCCGACGCAATAGTAGATGCCGGGAGCGTCGGCCACGACTTTCAGACCGAGAAACAGAAGGAGCTGGCTGTAGAAAACTCGCGATGCTTCGAAGTTTCCGGCCGTAATGAAGATGTGGGCCACTCCGTTAATTTCCATCGTACGGTTCCCTGTCTTGCTTCTGACAGTGCAGGACATCGACGCTATCCTGTCGAGGCTTGCCGAAGCATCGAAGCGTTGCGAGAAATGTAGATGTCGTTTCGAAAATCTGCCCGTGTTTTGCCAAACAAGAAAAAACTTCCCGACCGGCGCGAACAGGCCAAGCGGGCGGCGCTAAATGCGCTCAAGCGAGCGCGCCGCGCCGCCGAGAAGAGTGGAGTGAAACTTTCGGACTGGGAGGGCGAGTTCCTGGGATCGGTCGAGGGGCGAGTTGAAAAGTACGGACGGGCGTTCGGAGATCCTGAGAAAGGCACGCCCGGCACGTCGCTATCCATTCGCCAAGCCGTAAAACTCAAGGAAATTGCGGGCAAGGCGAAGGGTGGCAAGCCGCGCTGGCCACGCCGATCCCATAAACCTTAATCGTAACTTTATTGCGCAGAGCGTCACGTTTGCACAGCAAAAGTGATTGATTTCTGTTGCAATGCAGCACAGAGGAAGGCCTACTTCGCCGCCAACAGCGCAGCTGCACAAGACTGCCGCAGGGGATAAGGATCTGACCATGGCGCAAGCCGAGGCGAAGCCGTCGCTCCAAGTTTATAAGGACCTCTATGACATCGGCGAGATTCCGCCGCTTGGTCATGTGCCGGCAAAGATGCATGCCTGGGTCGTGCGCAAGGACCGCCACGGTCCGCCCGAACAGTCGATGCAGATCGAAGTGGTCCCGACCTGGCAACTCGACAGCCACGACGTGCTGATCCTCGTGATGGCCGCCGGCGTGAACTATAACGGCGTGTGGGCCGCGCTCGGCACGCCGATCTCGCCGATGGACGCGCACAAAAATCCGTTCCACATCGCCGGCTCCGATGCCGCGGGTATTGTGTGGGCCGTCGGCGCCAGAGTCACGCGCTGGAAGGTCGGCGACGAAGTCGTCGTCCACTGCAATCAGGACGATGGCGACGACGAGGAATGCAATGGCGGCGATCCGATGTTCTCGCCAAGCCAGCGCATCTGGGGTTACGAAACGCCCGACGGATCCTTCGCACAGTTTGCTCGCGTGCAGGATCGCCAGCTGATGGAACGTCCGCGTCACCTGACCTGGGAGGAATCGGCCTGTTACACGCTTACCCTGGCCACCACCTATCGCATGTTCTTCGGCCATCGCCCGCATATCCTCAGACCGGGCCACAATGTGCTCGTGTGGGGTGCCTCGGGCGGGCTTGGCTCGTTCGCTGTTCAGCTCTGTGCTGTGTCCGGCGCCAACGCGATCGGCGTCATCAGCGACGAGAGCAAACGCGAGTTCGTCATGTCCCTTGGCGCCAAAGGCGTGATCAACCGCAAGGATTTCAACTGCTGGGGCGCGATGCCAAAAGTCGGCACACCAGAGTACGACTCCTGGACCAAGGAAGCGCGCAAGTTCGGCAAGGCCATCTGGGATGTCACGGGCAAGGGCAACGACGTCGACATGGTGTTCGAGCATCCCGGCGAGTCGACATTTCCTGTCTCATGTCTGGTCGTGAAGCGCGGCGGCATGGTCGTGTTTTGCGCCGGCACCTCCGGCTACAGCATCACCTTCGACGCACGCTATGTGTGGATGCGTCAGAAGCGCATTCAGGGCTCGCACTTCGCCAACCTGCTACAGGCGAGCCAGGCCAACCGCCTGGTGGTCGAGCGCCGCATCGATCCGTGCATGTCGGAAGTGTTCTCATGGGCCGACATTCCGCGCGCCCACACCAAGATGTGGAAGAACGAACATCTGCCCGGCAATATGGCGGTTCTGGTCAACGCACAGCGCACCGGCCTGCGCACATTCGAGGACGTCGTCGAAGCAGGCAAGGACTAGTCGGCGGCTATAGTGCGCCGCGCGCCGTAGTTCGATAAGGTTGTTCCATCGAAATCCTGAAGTGCCGGCCTATGCTGTCGATCACCGTTCCCCATCTTCTCACCCGCTGCGAAGAGGCGGTTTTTTCCGCCGAAGGACTGCTGGCGGCGGCCAAGTCGTCCGTTGCGACATTGGTTACGAAGGACGGAAAAATCTCAGCTGAGGCGCTCGATCGCGAGCAGCGCGCCACCCATGGACTTGCCTGGCTCGCCACCTATGTCGAGGCATTGCGACAGATGGCGCGCTGGGGCCGCAGCCTCGAGCAGGCAAAGCGTTTTGGCGACATCGAACAGTTGATCCTGCTCGCCGCCTTTGGCGACTATCTCGCGCAATTGCCCGGCGGTATTGCGATGAGCCAGAACGAAATCGCGCGACCCTTCGACATGGGACTAAGCGACGACGAGATCGGCGGCTTCTGGTCTGAAGCCGTGTCCGAACTGGCGCGGACCGGCACGCGGCGCGAAGTGCGCGCCGGCATTGCCGACTATATGGTCAAGCATCAGGGCGCGATGTTCATCGGCGATCCCGGACTCGACGACACGATGAGCATGATCCGCGATCAGTTCTTCCGCTTCGCGCAGGAGAAGGTCACACCTTTCGCGCACCAGTGGCATTTGAAGGACGAACTCATTCCAATCGAGGTCGTCAAGGAGTTGAGCGATCTTGGCGTGTTCGGTCTGACCATTCCGGAGAATTACGGCGGCGCGGGCCTGTCGAAGCTCGCCATGTGCGTCGTCTCCGAGGAATTGTCGCGCGGCTATATTGGTGTCGGATCGCTGGCGACGCGATCGGAAATCGCAGCCGAACTCATTCTGTGCGGTGGCACGAAAGAACAGCGCGATCACTGGCTACCGTTGATAGCGAGTGGTGCAAAACTGCCCACGGCCGTGTTCACCGAACCGTCCGGTGGTTCCGATGTGGCCGCGCTGAAGACGCGCGCCGTGCGTGACGGCGATGTTTACAAGATCTATGGTAACAAAACGTGGATCACTCATGCGGCACGCGCCGACATGATGACGTTGCTGGTACGCACCAACCAGGACCGGCCCGGCTATCGTGGCCTGTCCATGTTCCTCGCCGAAAAACCGCGCGGCACGGAAAAGGAAAACTTCCCGGCCAAAGGCATGAGCGGCGGCGAAATCGGCGTGCTCGGCTATCGCGGCATGAAGGAGTTCGAGATCGGCTTCGACGGTTTCGAAGTGCCCGTAGCGAACCTGCTCGGTCAGGAAGAGGGCCAGGGTTTCAAGCAATTGATGCAGACGTTCGAGGCGGCTCGCATCCAGACGGCAGCGCGCGCCATCGGCGTCGCGCTTTGCGCCATGGATCTTGGCGTACGCTACGCGCTCGAGCGCCAGCAGTTCGGACAGTCGTTGATGGATTTCCCGCGTGTACGCGACAAGCTTGCCATGATGGCGGTCGAGATCACGATCACCCGCCAGCTCAGCTACTACGCGGCGCGCGAGAAGGACGAGGGCCGTCGCTGTGATCTGGAGGCCGGCATGGCCAAGCTGCTTGGGGCTAGGGTGGCCTGGGCCTGTGCCGACAATGCCTTGCAGATCCACGGCGGCAACGGCTTCGCTCTGGAATATCCAATCAGCCGTGTGCTGTGTGATGCCCGCATCCTCAACATCTTCGAAGGTGCCGCCGAGATTCAGGCAAATGTTATTGCGCGCCGCCTTCTGGAGGATCGAGTCAACTGATGGCAGATCACGCGATCGACCGGCTCTACAAAATCATCGTCTCGCGCAAGGGCGGCGATGTGAAGACCTCGTACACGGCGCTTCTGCTAAAGGAAGGTCCGGCCAAATGCGCCAAAAAATTCGGCGAGGAAGCCGTTGAGGTCGTGCTGGCGGCGGTCGCCAAGGACAAGAAGTCTCTCACGGCGGAGTCGGCTGATGTCATGTACCATTTGCTGGTTGTCTGGGCGGCCTGCGGCGTGACACCCGAAGATGTGTACAAGGCGCTTACCGCGCGCGAAAAACTGTCCGGGCTGGCCGAAAAGGCCGCGCGCGAGAAAAAGCCTGCCTGAGCCTTATTCCGAAGCGTCTTCGGCCATCTGCTTGACGAGATCCAGGACGCGCTTGCGAAGCTTGGAGTCCTTGATCTTCATGAAAGCAAGACTGAGCTGCAATCCTTCCCCACTGGAAACAAATTCCATCACGGGAGGGGAGGAAGCGCCTTCGGTAAAGCCGCCCGCAAGCTGGCTGTTCACGCCTTCGTAGAAATATTCGATGGTGACGCCGAGAATCCTCGAAACCTCGAAGAGGCGGCCCGCACCGATACGGTTAACGCCCTTCTCGTATTTCTGAACCTGCTGAAATGTCAGGCCGAGCAATTCGCCCAGTCGTTCCTGACTCATTCCGATCAGCATGCGTCGAAGTCGAACGCGATTGCCCACCTGGGCGTCGATTGGATTGGCTTGTTTTTTTGGCACGGTATACACAACGCTCCGTTAGCTCGCGACCTTACGCATACCGGTCAGGCGATGAAAAGATGAAATTTACAGACTACGCAACGAGGAACGTAACTTACGCGCCAGCCATGACGACAATCCCGCGCCAATAAGCAGCAGAACAACAAAGCATGCGTCGCCATAACGCGCATATGCGGGCATGGCTACAGCCCGTGGAAGTGCTGAATCTAGCTCACCTGTTTCGCCGAGTCCAAGCTCAGCAATCGTACGGCCTAAGGGATCGATGACGGCTGAAACACCGGTGTTCGCAGAACGGACGACAGGCAGGCCTTCCTCAATAGCGCGCACGCGAGCGGCAAGCAGATGCTGGCGCGGCCCGGCCCATGGACCGAACCACGAATCGTCGGTGACATTTACGAGCCAATCTGGACGTTCCTCACCAACTACAGCCCCGGGAAACAGTATCTCGTAGCAAATCAGCGGCCCTACATCGGGCGCACCTGGAACTTTGTACGTATGCGGACCATCACCTGCGGCAAAACTTCCCGGGAAGCCCACGAGCCGCGTAATCCCAATCTTTCGTAGTATTTCTTCAATCGGCAGATATTCGCCGAACGGCACTAGGTGGAATTTATCGTAGGTCGAGAGCAGTTGTCCGCCGTGCCCGAATATATACAGGCTGTTGTAAAATAAGCGGTCGCCAGCATTCGACACGGACATTCGCTGATTTCCGGTGATCAGAACCCTGTTCGGTCCGGTCAGCACGGCAATCTGCTCCAGTGCCCCCTGTGAGCGTTGCAACAGCACCGGGGGCGCCGCCTCTGGCCAGATTATCACAGTGGGTGAGACACCCGCCGGCTTGGTCGAAAGATCGACAAGACGGTCCCAGTTTCGCTGAAGCAGCTCGCGCCGATATTTTTCATCCTGCGGAATGTTCGGCTGTACAACGCGCAGACGGACCGCAGGAACGTAAATGGTCGGGGACGAATAGAGCCGTACCTCTCCGGCAATAGAGATCATGACGAACAGGACGGTCATGATCGCCGGCAGAAACCACCGTCGCGGACCGATCAGAAGTTCACCGAGCGAAGCACCAAACAGCGTCGTCAGGAAGGTCAGTCCGTACGCGCCGATCAGCGCTGTGCTTTGAAGAACGCTGAGTGAGGCGCCCCAGGCATAGGCCGGCAAGTTCCAGGGCAAGCCGGTCAGCACATGACCGCGCAGCCACTCCGCTACCGCATAGAAAATCGAAAAAATGAATATACGGGCTGGACCGTCCTTCCAGACAAGCATCGAAGCCGCACAAGCAATCGTCGAGAACAGCGCCAAGCCGCCTGGAAACAGCAGCACAACGAGCGGGATTTGCCAGGCATGCTGCAACGGGTCGACGAGGAACGGATAGAAGATCCAATGCATGCCGACTAGAAACTGACCGAAGCCGAACGCCCAGCCGGTCGCGGCCGACTTGCGCATTCGGTTCTTCTCGACACTGACCCCATCCAGCAACAGGACCAGTACCGCAAAGGCCAGCAGGAGGAGCGGAAACATATTGAATGGGGCAAAGCCGAGGGCCGATACGGACCCGGCACCTAACGCTGCGCCAAGCCGCCGCCATCCCGACAAGTTCTTCAAAAATGCGCCGGCACGAAACAGAGTGGGAGTCACGCTGGCTTCTCGGCGGCCCCGCTACCACCCGTCTTGGCAACCGGCTCGCGGACGCGCAGACGCTTTACGCGGCGCGGATCAGCCTCCAGCACCTCGAATTCGTAGCCGGACGGATGGGTCACGATCTCGCCGCGTTGCGGCACCCGGCCGAGCAGCGAGACGACAAGCCCGCCCAACGTGTCGATCTCCTGGTCGGCATCCTCCGGACTGAGCGCGATTGCGGTCTGGGCGCGAAAATCCTCAAGGTCCGTGCGCGCGTCGGCGATGTAGGTGCCGTCGTCGGATTTGCGAATCCTTGCCGTATCTTCGTCATGCTCGTCGGCGATGTCTCCGACAATCTCTTCGATAATGTCTTCGATGGAGACGATGCCGTCGGTACCGCCATACTCGTCGATCACCAGCGCCAGATGTGTGTGCATGGTCTGCATCTTCAAGAGAAGATCGACCAGCGGCATGGACGGCGGGACAAACAGCAGTTCGCGCTTGAACTGCGAGATCGGGCCGTCCTTCCAGCGGAAGCTGCCGTCCGGCTGTATCTGCATGAAGGCGAGGACATCCTTTATATGGACCAGACCGGTCGGAACATCGAGCGTTTCGCGATAGACAGGCAGACGCGAATGCTGCACCTCGCGGAACAGGGCGATGAAATCGGCAAGCGAGGTCTCCTCGTCGACAGCAACGATGTCCGCGCGCGGGATCATCACGTCACTGACGCGCAGTTCGCCGAATTTGAGGAGATTGGCGAACATCTTGCGTTCCGGCGCCGAGAGCGCGGGACTCTGACGATCGCTTTCCTCGATCACTTCTTCAAGACTTTCGCGCATCTGTTGCGCGCTCGCCGTATCGCGGCGCACGAACAGGGACAGACGCCGTAGAAGCGACAACTTGTCGACCTCGGCAGGCGCGTCGCTGCGAGATGCGTCAGCCATCACGCGGCCTCGCGGGCGTAGGGATTTTCGATGCCGAGTCGGCCAAGAATTTCGACTTCCAGCGGCTCCATGATTTTGGCGGCGCGTTTCGTCTGGTGATCGAAGCCCAGCAGGTGCAGCACCCCGTGAACGGCCAGGTGCATCGCGTGATCGGTGAACCGCTTGCCTCCGGCGCGCGCTTCGGCGGCGGTGACCCCATAGGCTAGTGCGATGTCGCCAAGATATCGTCCGTCGACCTGATCGGCCGGAAAGGACAACACGTTTGTCGCCTTGTTCTTGTCGCGGAAGTCGCGGTTGAGACTCTTGAGCCGCGCATCGTCGGTGAGAAGGATGGTGAGGCTCGAGGCCTTTGCGGCCTTGCCGTGTTTCAGCGCCAGTTCTGCCGACCGGCGCAGGCGCGCGGATAGGCCGCGTACCGTGCGCCAGCGCGGATCGTCCACCTGAAGGTCAATGGAAAAGCTCACGGCTCGTGCTTCTGCGCGTCGGCGCGATTATACGCGCCGACGATGCGCGTGACGAGGGCGTGGCGCACCACATCCAATTCCGTGAAGTGCGCCACCGCGGCACCTTCGACGCCGTTCAGGATGCGCAGGGCTTCATTCAGTCCGTCGGCACGGCCGCCGGGCAGGTCGCTCTGCGACGGATCGCCCGTCACCACCATGCGCGAGTCTTCGCCAAGGCGCGTGAGAAACATTTTCATCTGCGCCGGCGTCACATTTTGCGCCTCGTCGAGAATCACAAACGCCCGCGACAAGGTACGGCCGCGCATGAAAGCCAGCGGCGCTACTTCGATCGTGCCCGTTTCGAGAAGTTTTTCGGTCTTGTCGCCGAGGACGTCGAACAACGCGTCGTAGAGCGGACGCAGATAGGGATCAATCTTCTCTTTGAGGTCGCCGGGCAGAAAGCCTAGTCGTTCGCCCGCTTCCAGCGCCGGCCGCGAGAGAATCAGACGTTCGACCTGGCGCTCGTGCAGAAGATGCGCGCCGAAGGCAGCGGCAAGATAGGTCTTGCCCGTTCCCGCGGGCCCGATGCCGAACACCAACGGATGGGTGCGCATCAGATCCAGGTACGCTGCCTGCGCCGGTGAACGGGCCCGCGTGACGCGCGACGAAGCCGTTCGAATGGAGTGCGAGCCGAACGCCGCGCCCACGGGTGCCGCAGCACGCTCGCCGGCGAAGCGAACTTCCGCGTCGATCTCCGAAGAACCGCACGCCTCGCCGCCTTCGAGGCGGGCATAGAGGGCCCGTAGCACCGTGGCGGCGCGCTCGCGCTTGTCCGGCGCACCTTCAATCGCCACCAGATTTCCGCGCATCGCGATTTGCACGTCGATCTTCTGTTCCAGGCGGACGAAATTCTTTTGGTGCGCGCCGGCAAGCCCCGCCAACAGCGCATTGTCCGGGAATTCGAGCGTCACCTGCTCTTTCGGCGTACGCCTGGATTTCGCTGCGCTCAATGTGCCAACACCTTTTCGCGAGCGGTCACGAGCGTGCCTTTGAGACTGTTGGGAAAGACGGCGTCGATGTGAACGAGATGGATGGAGCCGATGAGCGATGCAGCATCCTCCACATGCACCGGCTGGAGGTAGGGACTGCGGCCGATGGCCTGCGCGCGTTGTCGTCCCGGCTTTTCGAATAAGACGTCCAGTATTTTGCCCTCGCAGGCGGCATCGAACCTGATGCGTTGTTCGAGAAGAAGCGATTGCAGTTCGCGCAACCGTTCGTCTTTTACTTTCTCGGCGATTTGCTTGCGGGCCGCGGCAGCGGGAGTGCCTGGGCGTTTGCTGTATTTGAACGAGTAGGACTGTGCGAATCCCAACTCGCGCACCAACGCCAGAGTCTGCTGGAAATCCTGGTCACTCTCGCCCGGAAAGCCGACGATGAAGTCCGACGACAGCGCAATGTCCGTCCGCACACGGCGCACCCGATCAATGGTCCGGCGGTATTCGTCGGCCGTGTGACCACGATTCATGGCGCCGAGAATCGCGTCCGAACCCGACTGCACAGGTAGATGCAGAGAGGGCATGAGCTCTGCCAGATCGCCATGCGCCGCGACGAGATCCTCGCTCATGTCGCGGGGATGGCTGGTGGTGTAGCGCAATCTTGAAAGGCCATCGATGCGCGCGAGACGATAGAGCAGCCTTGCGAGCGACCAAGCTTCGCCGTCGGGGCCCGCACCGCGATAGGCGTTGACGTTCTGGCCGAGCAAGGTGAGTTCTCGCGCTCCGCCTGCGACCAGACGTCTGGCTTCTTCTTCGATCTGTGCCACGCAACGCGAATATTCGCTGCCGCGCGTGTAAGGAACGACGCAGAAAGTGCAGAACTTGTCGCAACCTTCCTGCACCGTCAGGAAAGCTGCCGGGCCGCAGTTAGCGACACCACCAGACAGGATGTCGAATTTCTCCAACGCCGGAAAGTCGGTTTCGAGCGCATGACCACCGGAACGGGCGATGCGCGCGATCATCTCGGGAAGGCGATGGTAGGATTGCGGCCCCATGTCACGCGCTATAACTTGTCTTGCGGTTGCGATAGTTGAACCTTCGTCAATTGAAATTCGCCCACTCTTTGGTTGTAGTTCTCCCATAATCAGAGCAAAAAGTGAGCTCTTTCCGGCACCGTTTTGTCCCATTAAAGTGATTTTTGACCCACGGCGAATAGCAAAATTGACCTCATCTAAGATGGGCTTATCGTGTCGATAGTCAAAACTAACATCGCTAAATCGTAATATTACTTCGTTATCCATA
>JANYBR010000404.1 GCA_025360685.1 Pseudomonadota bacterium | reverse complement strand
CCGCGCCCATGACAGATTTGTATTTGTTTTCAATGGTATAATAATTTATAATGTGATCATATTCCTATTTCAGAATTCATACCTATATTGGGAGGATGATCTCGAACGGCCACACCCATCCCAGTTCTCCCGTCATCGCGGCGGCGCTCGCGCGTGCGCCCTCGAATGCGAAATGCAAAAAAGTAAAAAATCCGACGAACAATTTTATTGCCGAAGGACCCAACCACGGCAATCGCAAGGGCGCGGGCGCACGGCCGGCCAATCGCAACGCGTTGCGCCACGGCTTGCGCTCGGCAGGACATCGTGCCCGCCGCGCCGAAGTGCGCAATCTGGTCCGCGCTTCTTATGCGCTCTGCGCCAAGGTAAGGGCGTTGCTCAAAGCACGCCGCGCCTGGATAGCCGCAGATGACCCGCGAACGCCTCTTCATCTTCGACACGACGTTGCGCGACGGGGCGCAGACGCAGGGCGTGGATTTCTCGGTCGAGGACAAGCGCCAGATCGCGCTGGCGCTCGACACACTCGGCGTGGATTACATCGAAGGCGGCTGGCCGGGCGCCAACCCGACCGACACCGCGTTCTTCTCCGAACCTCCACCGCTCAAGAAGGCGCGCTTCACCGCCTTCGGCATGACCAAGCGCGCGGGGCGCAGCGCCGCCAACGACCCTGGCCTGTCGGCGATCCTGGATGCCAGGGCGGACGCGGCGTGTCTCGTCGGAAAGACCTGGGACTTCCACGTCGATGTGGCGCTCGAGATCCCCCGCAGCGAGAATATCGACGGCATTTCGGAGTCGATCGCCGCGGTCGTGGCGAAGAAGCGCGAGGCGCTGTTCGATGCGGAGCATTTCTTCGATGGCTACAAAGCCAACCCTGACTATGCGCTGGCCTGCATCCGCGCGGCGCTCGATGCCGGCGCGCGCTGGCTGGTGCTGTGCGACACCAACGGCGGAACGATGCCCGAGGATGTCTATCGCATCGTGTCCGAAGTGAAGGCGAAGATGCCGAAGGCCGCGCTTGGTATTCATGCGCACAATGATACGGAGCAGGCGGTGGCTGTGAGCCTGGCGGCGGTGCGCGGCGGCGCGCGTCAGATTCAGGGAACGTTGAACGGGCTGGGCGAGCGCTGCGGCAATGCCAATCTTTGTTCGCTGTTGCCAACTCTTTTGTTGAAGGAGCCGTTCGCCTCGCAATTCGAAACCGGCGTCAGCCGCGAGCAGCTGGCACGAATGACGTCGGTGTCTCGTCTGCTGGACGAAATCCTCAACCGCGCGCCGGCCCGCCACGCGGCCTATGTCGGACCGTCGGCTTTCGCGCACAAGGGCGGACTGCACTCATCGGCGGTGGCGAAAGACCCGCGCACCTATGAGCACATCCCGCCGGAATCCGTCGGCAACGCGCGAAAGATTCTGGTGTCGGATCAGGCCGGGCGTTCGAACCTGCTGGCGCGATTGTCCGAGGTCGGTATCGATCTCGACGCCAAGGACGGCCGCATCACGCGCCTGCTCGAAGACGTCAAGCAGCGCGAGTTTCTGGGTTACGCCTATGACGGCGCCGAAGCGTCATTCGAGCTGCTGGCACGGCGCGCTCTCGGCCAGGTGCCCGACTATTTCGAGGTCGAAAGTTTCAGGGTCATCGTCGAACGGCGCCACAACGCAATCGGTGATCTGGTGACGGTGTCCGAAGCGACCGTGCGGCTGAAGGTCGGCGGCGAAACCCTGCACACGGCGGGCGAGGGCAACGGCCCGATCAATGCGCTCGACGCGGCGCTGCGCAAGGATCTGGGGAAATATTCGTCCTATCTCTCCGATCTCAAGCTGGTGGATTACAAAGTGAGAATCCTCACGAGCGGCACCGAAGCCGTCACCCGGGTCATGGTCGAAAGCGCGGACGGCAAGGGAAATCGCTGGTCGACGGTCGGCGTGTCGCCGAACCTGGTCGATGCCTCGTTCGAGGCGCTGACGGACTCGATCTGTTACAAATTGTTTCGCGATGGCGCGCGTGCATAGGCGTGTTGCGTTAGTTCGGGATGTCTTTCGACAAAATCGCTCTACAAAGAGTTTGAAGCTGATGACGCCGTCTCAATTGTCATGGCCCGCCGGAGAGCGGGCCACCCAGGTGACGCAACGCTGATGCACCGGAAAAATAGGCCGCAGCCAAATCGTCAAATATTTCAAATGTGCCCAACTGGGTGGCCCGCACTCCGGCGGGCCATGACAGTGAGGAGTATAGAGAAAGTTGTCGTTGCCTGAATCCCATGACCACCACCGCCGAATCTCACGACGACACACGCGGCATTCTCTATGTCGGCGGCGCCTATGCGTTTTGGGGCTTCGTGCCGCTCTATTGGTGGTTCCTGAAGGATGTTCCGCCATTCGAAATTACCTTGCACCGCATCTTATGGTGCGCGTTGGTCGGGTTGATCGTGACCGCGGGGCGCGGGCGCATGTCGCGCTTCATCTCGGTTCTGCGCACCGCACGCGTGATGGGTGCGCTGATGATCAGCAGCATTCTGATCACCACCAACTGGACGATCTATGTCTATTGCGTCGACAGCCAGCGCCTGCTGGAGGCGAGCATGGGCTATTACATGACGCCGCTCGTTTCCATCGGGCTCGGTATCGTTTTGCTCGGCGAAAAAATCTCGCGCGTGCGCGCCGCGGCAATCGCGCTGGCCAGCGTTGCGGTGGCGGTGCAGGCGCTTTCGCTCGGCCACTTTCCCTGGATCGCGCCGGCCTTGGCCCTCACGTTCGGCTTCTATGGTTATGTGCGAAAGCTGACGCCCGTGGATTCGCTCGACGGGCTGACGATCGAAACCTGCCTGCTGCTGCCGCTTACCGTGCCGTTGATCGCAATGTGGGGCGTGCAGGGTAGCGGAGCATTTCCCTCGCCGGTCCTTAGCCGCGATGCGTTCCTGATCGGCACCGGACCGCTCACCGCCGTTCCCCTGGTGCTCTTTGCGGCCGGGGCGCGGCGAATTCGCCTGACCACGCTCGGCTTCCTGCAGTATTTCTCGCCGACCATCACTCTGCTCGTGGCGACGCTCATCCTGGGCGAGCCGTTCACGCGCACCAACATGGTCACGTTCGGGCTGGTGTGGGCGGCGTTACTGCTTGTCGGTCTGGAGGGCCGGCTCGGCGCGTGGCGCAGACGCCTTGCCTAACGCAGCAGCGACAAAGTCGAGAGCCGCTTCCGGCGTCGGCACGATGCGATAGAAATTCTCGATGCTGCGGATGGCGAAGCCCTCCCGCACGATGCGCGCGATGAGGGGCTCGAACTGGGTGAAGTAACCCTCGGTGTCGACCAGCACGAGCGGCTTATTGTGCACCTGCAGCTGCGCGGTGGAGAGCACTTCGAAGATCTCGTCGAACGTGCCAAGCCCGCCGGGCAGGGAGATGAACGCGTCCGACCTTGCAAGCATGATGGACTTGCGCTGCTGCATGTCTGGAACCACGACGAGTTCCTCGGCGGTCTTCAGCGGCTGCTCCAGATGTTGCAGGAAAGATGGTAAAACGCCCAGCACACGTGCGCCGCCGGCATGGGCTGCCCGGGCAACTTCGCCCATCAATCCGACATTTCCACCGCCGAAAACCAGCGAAAAGCCGCGTTGGGCGATCAGTGTTCCGAGCCGGCTCGCAGCTGCGGCATATGCGGGCCTCGCGCCATGGGATGAGCCGCAGAACACGCAAATGGCAGGCTTGGTCTTTTTCATGATCGATCCGGGGTTGCGGTTCTGCTCTCCAGTTTCTAAACAGATTCTATAAATGAGAGGTTAGCTGTGCCGCGTACGCTCGTCATTATAGCCGCCGTCGCCCTGCTCGCGCTGATCGCAGGCTTTCTTGCCTTCGGCGGCGGCAACATGGGACACTAGTATGGCACGGCCGATTGTCGAGGAAGGCGATGGCGCTCCGTCCTTCCGTCCCCTCTGGATGCTGCTGCCCTATCTGTGGCCCAACAACCAGCCGGAACTGCGGCTGCGGGTAATCGGC
>JANYBR010000120.1 GCA_025360685.1 Pseudomonadota bacterium | reverse complement strand
CACCGACGCCCAGCTCATGCAGCGCGGCCAGCTCGATGCCTTCTTCTTCGTCGGCGGGCGTCCCTCCGGATTGGTCGACGACCTCATCGCACGCGGCATCGCGCGGCTTGTACCGATCGACGGCGCAGGCCGCGACAAGCTGCTCAAGTCGACGCCCGCGGTCGCCGCCAACACGATTGCGGCGGGGACCTATCGCGGCACGCCGGCGGTCGAGTCGGTCAGTGTGCATGCGGTGTGGATCGTCAACGATCGCGAGCCGGACTATCTCGTCTACGGCATCGCGCGCGCGCTGTTTCATCCCGGCAACCGCTCCGCGCTGGATGACGACGGCGAAGCCACCGCGCAAATCCGCCTTGAGACCTCGACCGCCGATCTGCCGGCGCCGCTGCATCCCGGCGCCGAGCGCTTCTTCCGCGAGATCGGCCATTTGCCAAAACCGAATATCAAGACCGGAAAAAACTAGGCGAGGCCCGCGTCGACTTCCTGCTGCGACGCCACGGCCCAATCCTTCATCGCGGGCAGCGCCATCATCCGGGCCAGATACGCTTTGACGCTTTCCGGGACGACCACGCCATATGTGACGAAGCGCGAAACCACCGGCGCGTACATGCAGTCGGCCACGGAAAATCCCCCGAACAGATAGCCGCCATCCTGGCCGAACCGTTCCAGCGCCGATGACCAGGCATCGAGGATGCGCGCCAGCTGCAGGCGCGTTTCCTCGCGCAACTCCGGCAGCGGCTTGCGCCACACGAAGTCCATCGAGAGCTGATCGCGCACATCGGCAAAGCCGGAATGCATTTCGGCCGAACAGGAACGCGCCTCGGCGCGGACGAACGGATCGCTCGGCCACAATTTCGCCTCCGGATGGCGCTCGGCCAGGGTTTCGCAGATCGCCAGGCTGTCCCACACAGTTGCGCTTCGGCCGCCATCCTGGATCTTGAGGATCGGCACGCGGCCGGCACCGGAATGTTTCTTGATCTCGTCGCCGGTCAGCGGCTGCTGGCGCAGCGGCACGAACACTTCCTCGAACGGCGCGCCGGTTGCGCGCAGCGCCACATAGGCGCGCAGGCTCCAGCTCGACCAGTCCTTGGTGCCCAGCACAAGCGTATAACGCGCGGTCATGCAAACTCCTTCGTCGGGTGACCTCGACTGTCGCGCGATTCGAAGCGGCGCGGCAGCGGCGGATGCGCAGGCCGGCCCCGCCGCAGGCGCATTTCACTTTGCCCCGAGCGGCGGGATTCGAAACCACACTGCAATCGTTGCGTCTGCGTTAGCGTCGGCCTATCCATGTCTGCGACACACGTCAGGAATGCAGACCAGCAATGCATGCGAGTTTTTCCAGGACCGCCCGCAATTCCATCCCGCTTCATGCGGTCACGACCGGCGAACTGAAGCGTTTTCTCGCGAAGCGACCCAGGCGAGAAGCCACATATTTGAGCAGCACGGGCTTCTCTGCCCGCGATGGTGATTTGAAGCTGGTACCGAACGCCTCGGGCGGCATCGCGTGTGCGGTGCTCGGCCTCGGCAAGGGCGGCGACACTCTGGCGTTGGCGCAGTTTTCCGAACAGCTTCCCGCCGGGACGTATCGCCTTGACGACGTGCCTGCCGAAACCGGCGGCGCCAATGGCGCGCTGGCGTGGCTGCTCGGCACCTATCAGTTCACCCGCTATCGCAAGGGCAAATCGCTTGGCGCCAAACTGGTGCCGCCCAAGGATGTCGACACGGACGAAGTCGCGCGCATCGCGCAAGGCGTCTTTCTCGGACGCGACCTGATCAACACGCCGCCCAACGACATGGGGCCGGAGGAACTCGCGAACGCGGTACGCGATCTCGCGAAACAGCATGGCGCGAAGTTCTCGGTCATCGTGGGCGAGGCGCTGCTGAAGCAGAACTATCCGCTGATCCATGCCGTCGGCAGAGGCTCGGACCGCGTGCCGCGCCTGGCGGGCTTCACCTGGGGCCGTGCCGACGCGCCGAAGGTGACGCTGGTCGGCAAGGGTGTCGTGTTCGACACGGGCGGCTACGACCTCAAGCCCGCCGCCGGGATGGCGGCGATGAAAAAGGACATGGGCGGGGCCGCCACGGTTCTCGCCATCGCCAGCATGGTGATGGGCGCGAAGCTCGATGTTCGGCTGAGGGTGCTGGTTCCGGCGGTTGAAAATTCGGTGTCCGGCAATGCTTATCGGCCGAGCGACGTGTTTGCCTCGCGCAAGGGACTGACCGTGGAGATCGGCAACACCGATGCCGAGGGCAGACTGGTTCTCGCCGACGCACTGACCGAGGCGGACAGCGAGACGCCGCAATTGCTCATCGACATCGCCACCTTGACCGGCGCCGCGCGCACGGCCACAGGCTTCGAACTGCCGCCTTTCTTCACCGACGACGAGGCACTCGCCGCCGACCTGATGAGGCATGCCAGGAGCGCGAACGATCCGCTGTGGCGCCTGCCGCTGTGGCGCGGTTATGAATCGGCGCTCAACTCGACGGTCGCCGATCTCACCAACAATCCCAACTACGCCTATGCCGGCGCGATCACGGCGGCGCTGTTTCTCAACCGCTTCGTGACCAAGGCCAAGAGCTGGGTACATCTGGACATCGCAGCCTGGGTAGACCGGCCCAGGCCCGGCCGGCGCGCCGGCGCCGAGACCAGCGCCGCGCGCGCCATCTATTCGCTGCTCAAGGCGCGCTACGCACGATGATTGATCCTCGCACAACGCCAATGCGTGGCGGCGCGGAGGTCACGGGACTGAAGGGTACGCAGCACTCGATCGAGCGCGGCCGTGCGGCGCTGAGGCATTCGCCGTCGCAGGAAGCGGTGCAGGACAATGAGCTGCTGTTCGGAGAAACCATCACCGTGTTCGAAAGCAAGGACGGTTGGGCCTGGTGTCAGTCGGCGGTGGATCAGTATGTCGGTTATGTCCACACCATCGCCTATTGCGCACCGGTCGCGGCCGATCACCGCGTGACCGCGCTTTCGACGCCGCTGCTGAGTGGTCCGGACATTAAACACGCCACGCGCGACATGCTGCCGTTCAACGCGCAAGTAAAAGTGCTGGAGCGCGACAACGGCTATGCGCGCATCGAGCCCGACGGATATGTCTTCGAAGGCCATCTGGCCGTGCTCGACAGCAAAGCGCCGGACTGGGTGGCGACTGCCGAACGCTTCGTCGGAACGCCCTATGTGTGGGGCGGAAAAACGCATGCCGGCATGGATTGCTCCGGCCTGCTGCAGACCGCGCTTGCCGGATCGGGGATTGCCGCGCCGCGCGATGCCGACATGCAGGAAATTGCGCTCGGAACGGACTGCGCCAAGCTGCCGCGCCAGCGCAGCGATATCGTCTTCTGGAATGGTCATGTCGGCATCATGCTCGACGGCGAGCGCCTGCTGCACGCCAATTCGTTTCACATGCAGGTCGAGATCGAGCCGCTCGCACTGGCCATCGAACGCATCGCGCCCTTTGCGGGAAAAGTGACGAGCATCAAGCGGATTTGAGCGATTTCCGCCGAGTTGAAACTTCAACTCAGTGTCATGGCCCGCGGGAGTGCGGGCCACCCAGTTGGTGAAGCGTTCGATGGTGCATGATTGTTCTGAGGCTTTGTTTTTTGAATTTCATACCTTTCGTCACCTGGGTGGCCCGCACTCCGGCGGGCCATGACAGCAGAAGGTCGGCAGAGATCTCGCGATGCGCCCCCTAATACCCTCTGTCCAGGTCGACCACGTTCTTCAGCGGTTCGCCGCGTTGCAGCGCGGCGATGCCGTCGACCACCGATTTCGCGGCGACGGCGGGCGAGGTGATTGCCGCCACATGCGGCGTGGCGACGATCTTGGGATGTTTCCAGATCGGGCTCGTCTCGGGCAACGGCTCGGTCTCGAACACATCGAGCGTGGCGCCCGACAAATGGCCGCTGTCCAGCGCTGCGATCAGATCGGGTTCGACCAGATGACCGCCGCGCGCGACATTGATCACGTAGGCGCCCTTGGGCAGCCCGGCGAACAGCTGCGCGTTCAGGATGTGATGCGTCTGCGGCGTCAGCGGCAGCAGACAGACGAGAAAATCGCTCTGCTCCAGAAAGGCATCGCGTTCGCCTGCGCCGGCAAAACTCTTGATGCCGGGAATCGTCTTGCGCGTTCGGCTCCAGCCGGAGACCGGAAAGCCCAGATCGCGCAGGCGTTCGGCCGCCATGGCGCCGATCTCACCGATGCCGAGCATGCCGATGCGCGTATTCTCCGTCGCGCGCGGCAGCATCGCCTGGCGCCACTTGGCCTCGCGCTGCGCGCCGGCATACATCCGTTCGGAGCGATGCTGGATCAGCACATGCATTACCACGAACTGCGCCATCTCGGTCGACAGCGTGTCGTCGACGAAGCGCACCAGCGGCACGTGCCTGGGATAGTCGGGATCGGTGAGAAATCCGTCGATGCCGGCGCCAAGCGAGAACACGGCCTTCAGATTCGGCAGCGTCTTGAGAAATCCCGGCTTGGGACGAAAGCCAAGCGCGTATTCGATGTCGCCGGGCGCATAGAGGTCCTGGCCATGGACATAGGCTTGCACGTTCCCGGCCGCGAGCGGTTCCTGCCAGAAGCGGCCCCAGCCGGGCGGAACGATCATCAGAAGAACGGGGCGCGTGCTCATGGCCGCACGCTCACGCGTTTCGCGGTTTGGTTCAAGCCGGAGCTACTTGGCCGGTGCCGGCGCGGGGATCGCAGCGGGGCTGTCCTCCGCCGTACGCAGATAGGCCAGCAGGTTGATGCGATCGGTGGCGCTGCGCAGGCCCGCAAAACTCATCTTCGTGCCCGGCACCGTGGATTGCGGCGACTCGAGATATTTGAACAGCGATTCGTAAGTCCAGGCCGCGTGATCTGCCATCATGGCACTGGAATAGGAGAAGCCGCCTTCGCTGGCGCGCGGGCGGCCGATGACGTTCCACAACTCCGGACCGATCTTGTCTGGTCCACCCTTGGAAATGTCGTGACACTGTTCGCAGCGCGCCGCCACGGCTTTGCCCGCGGTTACATCCGCCGCCGGCAGAACCGTACCGAAATCTGGGACGGCTTCTTCGGCCGGAGCTGCCGGAGTGCCGCCGGTCGATGCGGTCTGGACCACGCCTTCGACGTGATAGGCCTCCTTGGCGGGCGGCTCGACTTCGAACAAGGATTCGGTCGCGAACCGGATCACCAGGATGAAGATCACCGTGCCCAGGACCGCGCCTGCGATCTTGTTCCACTCCCAGGAATCCATAAGGTCACGCTCCGCTTGGCTGTGGGCCGAATGCCGGGCGACATTACCTATGGTCCGGGTGCCGTCATTGCGGCGAAGCGTCGCAGAAATCAAGGGATTCAAGGGTTTCGATGAAACCGATCGTGCTTATCCCCGCGCGCATGGCGTCGACGCGGCTGCCGGGCAAACCGCTGGCCGACATCGCCGGCCTGCCGATGATCGTGCGCGTCTGGCAGCAGGCGGTGGCGGCGGAGATCGGACCCGTGGTGGTGGCGGCGGCCGAGCGCGAGATCGCCGCCGCGATCGAATCGGCTGGCGGCCGCGCGGTGCTGACGCGCGCCAATCTTCCGTCCGGTTCGGACCGCATCTTCGCGGCCCTGAGGACCTTCGATGCATCGGGAAAGTACGATGTCATCGTCAACCTGCAAGGCGATCTTCCGGCGCTGGACCCGGCCACCGTGCGGCTTGTGGCGCACACCTTGGAATCGACGGGCGCGGACATCGCCACCTTGGCGGCCGAGATCGACGATCCGGCGGACCGCACCAATCCCAGCGTGGTGAAGCCCGTCGTCGCCTGGAACCAGGACGTCACGCTCGGCCGCGCTCTTTATTTCACGCGCGCCACGGCGCCGTCCGGCGCCGGGCCGCTGTTTCACCATGTCGGCATCTACGCCTTCACCCGCGCCGCGTTGGCACGCTTCGTCGCGCTGCCGCCGTCGCCGCTGGAGCTGCGCGAAAAGCTCGAGCAGTTGCGCGCACTCGAAGCGGGCATGCATGTCGCAGTGGCGCGCGTGGACAGTGTGCCGCTCAGCGTCGATACTCCAGCCGATCTCGAAAAAGCGCGTAAATTGTTGGGAAAGAAGACGTCGTCATGAGTGGATCGGCCATCCAGAACGCCAAGCGCGTCGCATTCCAGGGCGAGCCCGGTGCCTACGCCCACCTCGCGGCGCGCGAAGTGCTGCCGCACGCGCTGGCCGTTCCCTGCCCGACCTTTGAAGATGCCGCCGAAGCGGTGCGTAGCGGCGGGACCGATCTGTGCATCATTCCGGTGGAGAACTCGCTGATGGGCCGCATCGCGGACATCCATCATCTGTTGCCCGAGGCCGGTCTGCACATTGTCGGCGAGCATTTCCTGC
The DNA here is from genome assembly GCA_025360685.1 of Pseudomonadota bacterium. Lineage (GTDB taxonomy): Bacteria > Pseudomonadota > Alphaproteobacteria > Micropepsales > Micropepsaceae > Rhizomicrobium. Next base: position 4,922 of record JANYBR010000120.1, on the reverse strand, counting down.
GCATCCGCCATCAGCTGCTCGGGCTGAAAGGCGCCAGGCTCGAAGGCCTCAAGCGCGTGTTCAGCCAGGGCCCGGCATTGGCGCAATGTCTGAAGATCATCCGCGAGATGAAACTCAAGGCGGAGAACTGGCACGACACGGCGGGTTCGGCGCATCACGTCGCCGAGCTCAAGGACCCGTCGGTCGCCGCGATCGCTTCGTCACTCGCAGGCCAGCTCTACGGTCTTGAGATCCTGAAGGCGAACGTCGAAGACGAGTCGCACAACATGACGCGCTTTTTGATCATGTCGCACGAGCCGGACGATGCGCCCAACGCGGGCAAGATCATCACCACCTTCGTCTTTCGCGTGCGCAACGTGCCCGCGGCGCTCTACAAGGCGATGGGCGGGTTCGCCACCAACGGCGTGAACATGACCAAGCTGGAGAGCTATCAGATCGGCGGCTCCTTCAACGCCACGCAGTTCTACGCCGACATCGAAGGCCACCCCGACGATCGCGCCGTCAAGCTCGCGCTGGAGGAGCTGGCCTTCTTCACCTCCAAGTTGACGGTGCTCGGCGTTTATCCGGCGTCACCACTGCGCGATGAGTTGCCGTAGGTTTTGCATCCAAGCCTTCTGTCACCATGGCCGGGTCAAGCCGGGCCATGGTGAACGTGTGGGCGTGGCCGCCACTCGAACACCGAAAACAACTCCTCCGGATGGCGCGGGTGCGGTTCGTTGCGCAGATGGCGCATGCCCTCGCGCGCGTAAAAGCGCTGCGCCTTCGTGTTGAGACTATGAGTGCGCAGTCAGAACCGCCGCGGCATGCGAGCCTTGGCGTGATCGAGAAGTTGCCGACCGACACCCTTGGAGCGCAGCGCTTCGGCCACGAAAAGCTGGTCGAGGCGCTCTTCCGCAAGGGTGAGTGCCATCATTCCCACGATGCGCTCGTCCTGCACAGCGACGCTTAACTCCCATCCGGCTGCCAACTCGCGTGGAATCCTGGCGCGCAGCGTCTCGAACAGATTGTCAGGGGGAGAAGATTCGCGCCCGTCGAGCGGCGCCAGCCAGCCCTGCACCCAGATTTGCGCGATGACATCGAACTCATCCTCGCGTGCCAAGCGTATGGTAATCGGGCTCATCCGATCAGTTTGCCATGGCCGGCACTGCAAATCTAATTGAGCCGCACACTCACACCAATAAACGGCAGGCCAAGCCGCGCGATCACGCGCTGCGATGAAACATTGTCGCGCGTGGTGCTGTAGATCAGCGTTCGCCCCTGCAATTGCGGCAGCGAAGACCAGCCGGCGGTAACTGCCGCCGCGAAGCCACGGCCACGAAATGCCGGCATGGTGGCAAGCCCAAGCGTCGCGCCGGCATCGCCCAGCCGCGCGGCAAAGGCGATGGCGGCGATCTCGTTGCCGTCCATCGCTACGCACCAGGGTTGCCAGAAGTGGGAAGTGTCGGCGAAGCCCATCCCGACCATTGCCTTCGGCAGTCCGTGACGCTGCAACACCGCGAACAGCTTGTCGGCTTTCGCCGTGCCCTGCTGCACCAGAACGGCGTCGTGTTCGTAATTCAAGCCGCACGGCAGAAGATGGATCACACCGAACGACGTCCGCTCGGCCGGCGCGGCGAGCGAAAGCAGTTCGCGATAGCGTTCGAGGAATCGCGGCACGGCTTCAGGTTGCGCCAGCGGAGGCTCCTGCGCGACAAGCGCGGCGATTTCCTCCGCTATACTGCCTTCGACGTCGGACCGCAGCCGCAGCAGGTTGCCGCTCTCGCATCCGGAGAGAAACATGCGCGGCGCGACGGAACGCTCCGGATCGTTTTCGCGCAAGATGCGGCCGGCTGCGTCGTGCACAAACAGCGTCGCGGCATCGATCTCGAGCAGCCTGAGCGCGTCTGCCTCCGGGACCCGTTCCAATCCGCCTAGGCCTCGCCGTCCGCGAAGGCTTTGATCAGGTGATGCGCGATGGCGAGCGCAGGCGGCACGGAGATGTCGGGCATGCGCTCGCCATAGATCAGACGCTTGGCCGTGTCGCGGTCGAGCCAGCGGGCGTCGGAAATTTCCGTGCCGTCGACTTTGAAATCGCGGCTTTGCGCTTCGGCGATGCAGCCGATCATCAGAGAAGACGGAAACGGCCAGGGCTGGGTCGAGTGATAGCGCACCTTGCCGACTTTCACGGACACTTCTTCCATCAGCTCGCGGCGCACGGCTTCCTCGATGGTCTCGCCGGGCTCGATGAAACCCGCCAGCGCCGAATAGAAGTTGCCCGGAAAATTCTTGTTGCGACCCACCAGGCAGGCATCGCCCAACTTGGGGTCGGAATTCACCGCCACCATGATCACCACCGGATCGGTGCGCGGAAAATGCTCCGCCTTGCATTCGGGGCAGGCGCGCTTGTAGCCGGCTTCCTCGAACGTGGTGGCCTCGCCGCAGCGCGCGCAGAAACCGTGGCGGTTGTGCCAGTCGATCATTGCCTTGGCCTGGCCCATGATCGCCGCATCCTTGATCGGCAGGCTCGCGGCTGCGGCGCGGGCATCGCGGAAATGTCCGAGGCCGGCGATCGCTCCCTCGCTCACCGGATCGCGCGCGGCCGAGATGTCGAGCGCGAACATCGCGTTCTGCCCCTCCAGTCCGAGGAACACGCAAGGCGCATCGAGCGCGGCGAGCGATTCGCAAAGACCCGGCCGCAGCAAGCCAAGCTCGACCGGCGGCGGCGACTTTTCGCCGCCGAGGATGAATGGCTGCAGCCGCCACATCGGCAGGATGAGAGAGGACGGATCGCGCCGCCGTGCCGCGATCCAGTCGGCGTCGACGCGCTTCTCGCTCGCGCGGTCGAGCGGATTGCCGGAAAAAGGGATCATGGTTCACCCGATGGAATGCTGGCCGCATGGTAGAGGCTAAGCTGCGTCCGCGCGAAGCCCCCGCCCGGTTTAACAACCGCCATGTGTGAAGTGAGAGGCTGGCACGACCCGAAGCGGATTCGTTACGGCTGCTTCCTTCCGGACCTGACCGGGTTGGCGAGCACTGCGTCCGCACCAACCTCCCGCGGCGGATATAGTGCCTGGACCGGCGAATTGCGAGTCAAGAAATCGGCGCAGATTCGTGTGTGTTGGCTGGTGGAAACTTGCCCCCGGTGGATGGGCCCTTGCTATAGTGCGGCGGTATCCCTCTCAGCGGTCCGATGAGCGACGAACCTTCCCTGGGGCTTGATCCCGCGCCGCCGCAGCGCGCCGCGCAAAGCGCGCCCTATCGCGTGCTGGCGCGCAAATACCGGCCGTCCGATTTCACCGGCCTGATCGGGCAGGATGCCCTAGTCAGGACCTTGTCGAACGCCTTCGCCACCGGGCGCATCGCGCATGCCTTCATGCTGACCGGCGTGCGCGGCGTGGGCAAGACCACCACGGCCCGCATCATCGCCCGCGCGCTCAACTGCATCGGGCCCGACGGTAAGCGCAAGGAGCCGACGATCCATCCCTGCGGCGTATGCGAGCCGTGCGTCGCCATTGCCGAGTCGCGTCATATGGACGTGCAGGAGATGGACGCCGCCAGCCACACCGGCATCGACGACGTGCGCGAGATCATCGAAGGCGTGCGCTACGCACCCGCTTCGGCGCGCTACAAGGTCTACATTGTCGACGAAGTGCACATGCTGTCGAAGCAGGCGTTCAACGGACTGCTCAAGACGCTCGAGGAACCGCCGCCGCATGTGAAGTTCGTCTTCGCCACCACCGAAATCCGCAAAGTTCCCGTCACCGTGTTGTCGCGCTGCCAGCGCTTCGATCTGCGGCGCATCGAAACCGGCGAGCTGGTTGGTCTTCTCGCCACCATCGCCGAAAAGGAAAAGGTTGCGATCTCGCGCGATGCGCTGGCACTGATCGCGCGTGCGGCCGAAGGTTCGGCGCGTGACGGGCTGTCGTTGCTCGACCAGGCCATCGCGCATGGCGAGAAAGGCGAAATCGGCGCCGACATGGTGCGCGACATGCTGGGCCTGGCCGATCGCGGCCGGGTGCTCGACCTGTTCGAGAAAGTCATGGGCGGCAAGATCGCCGAAGGACTGGCCGATCTGAGCAATCTCTACGATCACGGAGCCGATCCGCTGGCCGTGATGCAGGATCTTTTGGAGATCGTGCATTTCCTGACGCGCGTGAAAGTCGCGCCGGGCGCCGAAGGCTTCTTCGACGGCAGTTCCGGCGAAGCCAAGCGCGCCGCGCAGATGGCGGGCAGGCTTTCGGTGCCGTCGCTGACGCGCGCCTGGCAGATGCTGCTCAAGGGACTGATCGAAGTGCGCGACGCCACACGCCCGGTTGCGGCCTGCGAGATGGCGCTTATTCGACTCTCCTACGCCGCCGATCTTCCGCCGACCGACAAGCTGGTGCGGGACCTGATGGAGAACACTAACCCTCCCCTTGAGGGAGGGTCGAAATCTGCCAGCGCAGCGCAGATTTCGGGGAGGGGTCCATCGGCCGTCGCAAATTCACCCCTCCCCGAAATGGCTTCGCGCGGATCGCGCTCATCCATTTCGACCCTCCCTCAAGGGGAGGGTCGAACCGCGCCCGTGCATGTCGAACCCACCGCGTCCGCAGCGCAGCTGGCTACGATCCACTCGCTGGAGGACATCGCGTCGCTGGCGCAGACGAACGGCGCGCCGGTGCTGAAGGTGCATATCGAGAACGACATTCATCTAGTTCATATCGAACAGGGCAAGATCGAATTTCGTCCCAGCGCGCGCGCACCGCGCACCCTTGCGGGTGACCTGTCGCAGAAGCTGAAGGACTGGACCGGTATTCGCTGGTCGGTCTCCATCGCGCGCGAGGGTGGTGCGCCAACCCTGTCGGAGCAGAAGAAGTCCGCCAAGGCTGCCAAATTCGAAAGCGCCACGCAGGAACCGATGGTGCGCGCCATCCTCGACCGCTTCCCCGGCGCGGAAATCATCG
>JANYBR010000103.1 GCA_025360685.1 Pseudomonadota bacterium | reverse complement strand
CCGGCCGCAACAAGCACGAGCATATCTGCCAATCGCTCGAGCTGTTCGCCGCCGAAGTCATGGCCGAATTCAAGGCCGAGGTTGCCGAACGCGAGGCGAAGAAAGCCAGGGAGCTCGCCCCTTACATTGCCGCCGCGATGGCGCGCAAGAAAGTGATGAAGGCTCTCGCCGACGATGAGATTCCAGTGGTGAAGGCTTCGGTGGTGCGGGCGCAGATCAACGCGACATCGCGCTAGATCGGTGCAATTTTACCGCAGCAGCGCCAACAAAACCCAGATCGCCATCGCGATCACGATCAATGAGCCGATCGTATAAAACGTCGCGCGCACTTCGTGACGCTGTCCCGTCGCGTAGACGAGCGTGTGAATGAGCCGGGTCGCCACGAACGTGTACATGAATATTTCCACCCAGATCAGCGGCGGTTTTACGGCGACGAAAATCAGTCCGCAGGCGAGAAACGCCGGAATATTCTCCAGATCGTTGCGCTGCATCCGGCGCGAGCGGTCGACATAGTCGCTCCGTGCGAGCTGCTCGGGGCGCGGATTGCGATTGGCCGGGCCGGCGAGGAGATCCTCCGGGTTGAGCAGGCCCGCATCGCTCTTGATCATGCGGAAAACCGTCATCCAGCCCTGACCCATTAGTTTCAGGATCATGATCGCCGAAGCGATCATGTAGGTTACGAACGCCGGATTTTGCACGCTGAATTCCGTCATGACATTGCCTCTGGCCGCCAGCGCCGCAGCGTGTTCTAGAACAGATTTTGCACCCAGCTCGCAACCCGCTGCATCCAGTGATGCTCGGGTTCGAGGCGGAGCATGAGCAGTGCCGAAATCGCGAAGAACGCCAGAAGCGACAGATCGCGGGCGACGATCCAGTACGACCATCTGATGCCCGCCAACCGCGGCATCACCAGAATGACCGCCGCCAACGCAACGAACGTGGCGATCACCTCAAGTGAGGGCGCCTGCGACTGGATGAAGAACACAATGGAATCCCAGGGCATTGCGCCTCATCCCCTTGCTGCCGCAGCGTCGCTATTGGAATATAATGACGTAAATATACGAACCGAGCCAGAGGGCCGGACAGCGCTGGCAGGCGATTTTCATTTACGCTATCAGCTAATCGCGAACTGGACTACGCTGCGGCATGGGGCGTCAACCGGCGAGTCACTGCGTGCAAGCCGGACAGTCATGAGGATTTGGAAATGCCCGGAAGAACGACTGCGTATTGCGCCCTGTCTCTAACTGCGATTCTGGCTTCGAGCTTGGCGATTCCCGCCGCGGCGGCCGAAACGGTTGTCGACCAGCACGATCTGACTTTCGTGCCGCTGGCCGTGACCATCAATGCGGGCGACTCGGTTCGCTTCACCGACAGCGATCACATCACCCACAACATCACGATCCTGAGTGCTGACGGGACATCCGACGACAAGGGCATGGACCGCTACGGCCAGGACATCTCGGTACCGTTTCCGAAAGCTGGCGTGTTCCAAGTGCATTGCAAGATTCATCCCGCCATGAAGATGACCGTCACGGTGAAGTGAATTGATGCAGGGGGGCGGAGCTCGCAGCAACGAAATCCCCGCCCCTCTGTCGAGTCGCACGCGCTCCTTGCGCGAATTGGCGAAGCTACCGAATGCCGCGATTGCGTTGGCGGCGACTCTGGTGCTGTCTGCCTGCACATTTTCGGACTCGCTGTTGAACAACGATATCCGCTCGGTCTGGCTTCCCGCTGGAAGCCCCGTCGCCCATCCGACGGTGGTTTTCGCCACGGATCGCGAGCCGGACGGAAGCAAGTTCGGTTTCGGCTTGCACTGGGATGCCGCCACCCATTGCGGCACGGCGCAGCTCTCCATTCCGGCCGCATTCGCCAAAGGCACCACCCCCGCCTGGCCGAACATAGATGGCCGCAGCGATGTCACCTGCGATGGCGACGGCGACATGACAGGATATGCGCAGGCGCTCGTCCATCAGGCGCACGACCTGAAGTGCCAGAGCGCGCTGCTGTTCGTGCATGGTTACAACCAGACCTTCCGCTCCGCCCTGCTCCGCGCCGGTCAAATCGCCACCGACACGCAATGGGCCTGCGCCGCCGCGCTGTTCAGCTGGAGCAGCGAGGGCAAGTTCGACCGCTATGCCGCCGATATCGAGCGCAGCGGCTATTCCGTACCCGTCCTGATCGAAGTTTTAAGAGCGGTGTCTGCCACGGGCCTTTCGATCAACATCGTGACCCACAGCATGGGCGCGCGCGTGACCTTGAGCGCACTGTCGGCGCTTGCACCGTTCTGCAAGCAGCTCGGCCGGCCGATCGTGGCCGAACTGATTCTGGCGGCGCCCGACGTGAGTTCCGAGCGCTTCAACGACGATTTCGGCCATCTCCTCGGCCATTCGGCGGATTGCGTGCATCGTGCCACGATCTACGCTTCGGCCGGCGATATGGTCTTGATCGGATCGGAAAGCATTCATGGCGGAATTCCGCGCACCGGCCGCGAGCCGGAGAGCGATCTTCAGTATGTCAACCGGGCATCCGGCCACATTGTCGATCTCGTCGACGCCACTCTGGCTCCGGGTGACAATATCGGGCACGGCTATTTCGTCCAATCCTACGAGATGATGGAAGACATGATGTGGGTGCTGGCGGGCGAATCTATCGAAAAACGCGCGCGCGAGACGGTGCTGCATATTCCGACGGTGTTCTGCCTGGAGAAGTCGGGACAAACCTGCAATCGGGCCGATGGCCGCTACGCGTTGCACGTCGAGAAATTTCGCCGGCCCGACTGGCTGCTGCGCGCCTTGCGCAGCCTGGTGCCGATCACTTCGCCGCTTCAATAACTTCCACACCGCGCGGACGGGCGACGATGAGCGTGGTCGCAATGCCGATGAAAAGGCCATGCTCGACCACGCCCGGAATCGCGGCCAGCACGGCCGCGAGTTTCGGCGGCGACTTGATCGCGCCCAGCGCGCAATCGTAGATCAGATTGCCGGAGTCGCTAATGAAGGTGAGGCCGTCGCGGCCGCGCAATTTGATCGACGGGTTGTGGTAGCCGAGCGCGGCGAGCGCTTCGCCGATCCGCGCGACGGTCGTCCTCTGTCCGAATTCCAGCACTTCGACCGGCAGCGGGAAGCGGCCCAGCTTGCCGACCAGCTTGCTCTTGTCCGCGATGACGAGCATGCGCCGCGACGACGCCGCGACGATTTTCTCGCGCAACAAGGCTCCGCCGGCGCCCTTGATGAGAGTGAGCTTGCGGTCCGACTCGTCCGCGCCGTCAATGGTGAGATCCAGCGGCGCGAGCTCATCGAGCGAGGCGAGCGGGATGCCGAGTGTCCGCGCTTTCTCCGCGGTCCGCTCGGACGTGGCCGTGCCTATGACGTTGAGCCCGCCGCGCACCCGCGCCGCCAGCAGCTCGAGGAATATTTCCGCAGTCGAACCCGTTCCGAGCCCAAGCTTCATGCCGTCGTTGACATACTCGACCGCCTTGGCGGCGGCGGCACGCTTGAGAACGTTCTGATCGATGGCCATCGCGCGAAACTATAGAGAGTCGACCAGCCCTGTCATCCCTGCCGTCATCACTCGACCGTTACGCTCTTCGCCAGGTTGCGCGGCTGGTCGACGTCCGTGCCCTTGGCGACTGCGGCGTAATAGGCGAGCAGCTGGATCGGCACCGAGTACAGGATCGGCGCGATCAGGGCATCGGCATCAGGCACTTCGATCGCCTGCCAGACCTTGCCGGCCTTGGCGACGCCCTTTTTGTCGGAGATCAGAAGCACCTTGCCGCCACGCGCCATGCTTTCCTGCATGTTCGAGATGGTCTTTTCGTAAAGCGCATCCGAAGGTGCCACGACGATGATCGGAACGTTCTCGTCGATCAGTGCGATGGGGCCGTGCTTCATCTCGCCCGCCGCGTAGCCCTCGGCATGGACGTAGGAAATTTCCTTCAGCTTGAGCGCGCCCTCGAGTGCGATCGGGAAACTCGGGCCACGGCCGATATAAAGCACGTCGCGCGCCTTGGCGATTTCCTGGCCGAGTTCCTCGAATTTCGGTTCGTGCTTGAGCATCTCAACAATGTGGCGCGGCGTTTCCAGAAGCGCCGAGCAGAGCCGCTTCTCCTCCACGACCGAGATCGTACCGCGCGCACGGCCTGCCGCGATGGCGAGCGCCGCCAGCGCCGAAAGCTGGCAGGTGAACGCTTTGGTCGAGGCTACGCCGATTTCGGGTCCGGCGAAGGTCGGCACCACAATATCCGCGTCGCGCGCGATGGAACTCTCCGGCACGTTGACGAGAGCGATGGTCGTCTGGCCGTTTTCCTTGGCATGCCGCATGGCGGCCAAAGTGTCGGCGGTTTCGCCGGACTGCGAGATGAACAGAGCGGCACCGCCCTTGGCATAAACCGGATCGCGATAACGCAGCTCCGAGGCGACATCAACCTCGACGGAAAGGCGCGCAAATTTCTCGAACCAGTACTTGCCCACAAGACCGGCGTAGTAGGCCGTGCCGCAGGCCGCGATCAGAAGACGCGGCGCCGTCGCGAGCGCCTGTGTTACGCCCTTCTCGCGGAGCATTACGCTTGGGCCGGTCGGATCGATATAGTGCGACAAGGTGTGGCCGATCACTTCGGGCTGCTCGGCGATTTCCTTGGCCATGAAGTGGCGCTTGCCGCCCTTGTCGACGATCGACGCGGATGCGGACGTGATCTTGATCTCACGGTTCGCAGGCCGGCCGGCCGAATCGAAGATCGCGACATGCGGACCTTCGACGACCACGACATCGCCGTCTTCCAAGTAGGAAACGCGATTGGTGAAGGGCGCTAGCGCAAATGCGTCGGAGCCGAGAAAGCCTTCCTTCTCGCCATAACCCACGGCGAGCGGCGCGCCTTTGCGGGCACCGATCAGCAAGCCTTCATGATCGGTGAAGATCATTGCCAGCGAATAGGCACCGGTCAGGCGGCGCACGGCCTCGGTGGCCGCATCCTTCGGCGATTTTCCCTGGTCGAGCAGGTCGGTGACCAGATGGACGGCGACTTCGCTGTCGGTTTCGGACTGGAACTTGTGGCCCTTGGCGATCAGCTCTTCGCGCAGCTCGCGGAAATTCTCGATGATGCCGTTGTGCACGATCGCAACCTTGGCCGAGGCATGCGGATGCGCATTGATCTCCGTCGGCGCGCCATGCGTCGCCCAGCGCGTGTGGCCAATGCCGGTGTGGCCGTACAGCGGATTGGAATTGAGGACCTCACCGAGCTTGCCGAGCTTGCCCGGCGAGCGGCGGCGCGAAATCTGCCCGTCAACGAGCGTGGCTATGCCCGCGGAGTCGTAGCCGCGATATTCCAGGCGGCGCAGCGCCTCCAGGATGACCGGGGCTACGTCGCGCGTGCCTGCAATTCCAACAATTCCGCACATTTCAGGACCTATTCTTATCTCTATCCGTCGACAGTCCGTAGCAACAGCGTGGGGACGAGGATGAGGAACAAAACTGATACCTCAAGCTGAGCCTGTCGAAGCATGGACTTCACACTCTTTTTTTTTTTTTCTCACCCCGTCCGTACGCTGTCGCTACGGACTGCCGAACGGTCACTTCTTCCTCGCGGCCTTCTCGGCCCTCTTCCTCTGGCGGAACTTCTCCGCCCAGCCGGGAATTTCCGTTTGTTCGGCGCGCGTCACGGCAAGCGAATCCTTCGACATTTCCTTGGTGATCACCGAGCCTGCGCCGACAAAGACGCCGTCGGCGATCTTCACCGGCGCGACCAATGCCGAATTGGAACCGATGAACGCACCTGCGCCGATGTCGGTGTGATGTTTGTCGAAGCCGTCAAAGTTGCAGGTAATCGTGCCGGCGCCGATATTCGCGCCCTCGCCCACCCTGGCATCGCCGATATATGCCAGATGGTTCGCCTTGGCGCCTTTTTCGATACGTGCGTTCTTGACCTCGACGAAGTTGCCGATATGCGCGTCCTCGCCGATGTCGGCGCCGGGCCGCAGCCGCGCGTACGGACCGACCAGCGCGCCGCTTGCCACGGTGGCGCCTTCGAGATGCGAGAAGGCTTTGATCTCCGCCCCGCTGCGAACCGTCACGCCGGGGCCGAACACAACATGGGGACCGACCTGCACGTCCGCTTCCAGAACCGTATCATGCGAGAGGAACACCGTTTCGGGCGCCGTCATGCCGACCCCGGCTTCCAGCGCGCGGGCGCGCAACCGCTGCTGCATCGCGCTCTCCGCAATCGCGAGTTCGGCGCGGCTGTTCACGCCCATCGTCTCGGCCTCTTCGATCGTCACCACCGCGCAACCCACTCCGTCGGCCTTGGCGATGGTGGGAATGTCGGTGAGGTAATACTCCTTCTGCACATTGTGGTTCTTGAGCTCGCCCGCCCAGCGGAAAAAGCTTTTCGCATTGGCGGCCATGATGCCGGCATTGCACAAATCCACCTTGCGCTCGGCTGCATTGGCGTCGCGATATTCGACGATGCGGTCGAGCAGGCCGTCAGGTTTGGTGATGACGCGGCCATAGGCGGTGCTCCTGGAATGGAACGCGACAATTGCCATCCCGGATTTTTCCTGCGCCGCGAACGAGGCTTCGAAGGTGGCGGAGGTGAAGAGCGGATGATCGCCATAGGTGACGACCAGCGTGCCGACGAAGTTCTTCAGAGCGGTTGCCGCACAGGCGGCAGCATGCCCGGTGCCGAGCTGCTTGTCCTGAACGACCGTCTCGGCGCCCTGGCGCAACGCGAATGCCTCGACGTCGACGGCGCCCGGCGCAATGACGACCACGATGCGCTCAGCACCCGCTCCGCGCGCCGCCGCCATCACATGTCCCAGGATCGGCAGCCCGGCGATGGCATGCATCACCTTGGGCTTGGCGGACTTCATCCGCGTTCCCTGTCCTGCCGCCAGGATCACCGCAGCTCTTGCCATGCCGTTCACCTAAACCGCCGAAGAAAAAGGACAAAATGACGATTTGCGACGCTATATTGCCTCAAGAGCACCCTCGGATTCGTTAATGTCACATCCAGCTTTAATATTCGATCTGGACGGAACTTTGGTCGACACCGCGCCCGACCTTTTGGGCGCCACGAACGCAGTCCTGCGCAGCCAAGTGCGCCGAACCGTCGATCCGGCCACGTTGCGCCATATGGTCGGCTTTGGGGCGCGTTCCCTGATCGAACAGGCGATGGCGGCCACCGGTGAGCCCGTCGAAGAGTCCAGCCTGCCCGGGCTGGTCGACGTGTTCCTGGAACACTACCGGGCACACATCGCCGATGGGAGCGTCGCCTTTCCGCGTGTCGAAGAAACGCTGGCGACGTTGCTGCGAGGCGGGCACAAGCTTGGCGTCCTGACCAACAAGCCGCAGGCGATGGCCGAGCTGTTATTGAGCGCGTTGAAACTCGACCGGTTCTTTCCGGTTATCTATGGCGCAGGCCGCATGAGCTATGTGAAACCGGACGCGCGGATCTTTCACGACGTGGTGCGCGAGCTGGGCGGCGAACCCGGCGTGATGATCGGAGACAGCGTCACCGACGTCGCCACGGCGCGCGCGGCCAAGGCGCCGGTGATCCTGGTTTCGTACGGCTATACGCCGGTGCCCGCGCATACTCTGGGCGGGGACGCGGTGACCGATGACTTCGCGCAGATACCAGCGCTGGTACGGGATTTGAAATTTTAGGAAGACTTCGAACTCGATCATAGCGTTAATTGTCATGGCCCGCCGGAGTACGGGCCACCCAGGTGACGAATGACTCCGAACTGAGAAGATAGGGTCTGAGCCAAACTATTGGATTGAGAGATTGTCCCCAACTGGTTGGCCCGCACTCCGGCGGACCATGACAACGAGAGTGTATCGATTCACCCCACGACCATTCTACAATCGGAGTCAGCACACGACCGAGATAGGATTGACCGTTCACACCAATTCGTGGGGAAAACATGATGCGAATTCACAATTTCGCGCTGGTCGCGGCGCTGGCACTTGCGGGTTGCGGCGAGAAGGCCAAGTTGCCGCAGAGTGCCGGCTATGGTCCGCACCCGAGCTTGGTTGCGCCGAACGCAACCTTCATCCCGACGCTCAATTTCGCCAAAGCGGTGGGCTGGCCGAAGGGCGGCATGCCAAAGGCTGCACCGGGTCTTGCGGTCGCCGCGTTCGCTGCCGGACTTGATCATCCGCGCTGGCTCACAGTACTTCCCAATGGCGACGTGCTGGTGGCCGAAACGACGTCGCCGCCGCATCCGGACGATGAAAAAGGCGTGCGCGGCTTTGTCGCCAAGATCGTGCTGGGCAGCGCCGGCGCCGGAACGCAAAGTCCCAACCGCATCGTGCTGCTGCGCGACACGAACGGCGACGGCGTCGCCGACCAGCGCTTCGACTTCATCAAGGGCTTGAATACGCCGTTCGGCATGACCCTGGTCGGCAATACGCTTTACGTCGCCGACACGGACGCCCTGCTCGCCTTTCCCTACCATGACGGCGACACGGCCATCGCGCTGCCCGGACGCAAGATCACCGAGCTGCCGGCCGGCACGATCAACCATCACTGGACCAAGAACGTCATCGCCAGCCGCGACGGCAGCAAGCTCTATGTCAGCATCGGTTCGAACAGCAATGTCGGCGACAATGGCATCGCGGCCGAAGCGGGACGCGCCGACATCTGGGAAGTCGATCCCGCCAGCGGCAAGCATCGCGTCTTTGCGTTCGGCATACGCAACGGCAATGGCATGGACTGGAACCCGGCCACAGGCGCGCTATGGGTCGCAGTGAACGAGCGCGACGAGATCGGCAGCGACCTGGTGCCCGACTACATGACCTCGGTGAAGGATGGCGGCTTTTACGGCTGGCCCTACAGCTATTACGGCCAGCATGTTGACGACCGCATCCAGCCGCAGCGCCCTGACCTCGTCGCCAAGGCGATTGCGCCGGACTATGCGCTCGGCGCGCACACTGCTTCGCTCGGGCTGGTGTTTTCGGACGGCGCAAAACTCGGAGACGCCTTCGCGCACGGCGTGTTCATCGGCCAGCACGGCTCCTGGAACCGCGACCCGCGCGCCGGCTATCGCGTGATCTTCGTCGCCTTCAAGGACGGCAAGCCGGACGGCATGCCGGTGGAAGTGCTGAACGGATTTCTCTCCGCCGCCGGCGAGGCGTTGGGCCGCCCCGTGGGAGTCGTGATCGACAAAAGTGGCGCATTGCTGGTGGCCGACGATGTCGGCAACACGGTGTGGCGGGTCGCGAAACCTTGAGGCACGGCACAACTTGACGCCCGCGCCGGGGCCACCCTATAGCTCCTGTCCGCCGCCTGAAACCGGCTCGGCGGGCGCGTAGCTCAGCGGGAGAGCACTCCCTTCACACGGGAGGGGTCATAGGTTCAATCCCTCTCGCGCCCACCATCTAAGACCTTGTTTCACGATACGAAATGGTCTTGGTCTCCTCTCCGAATTTCCACTGCAACTCAGCGTGTCACAAA
>JANYBR010000025.1 GCA_025360685.1 Pseudomonadota bacterium | reverse complement strand
CACAATCCACCAAGGAGATCCCAAACATGGCCACTTTTTTCGAATTCTTCGCAGGCGGTGGAATGGCTAGGGCCGGCCTTGGCTCGCATTGGACCTGTCTGTTTTCCAATGATTTCGACCCAGTCAAAGCTTCGATCTACGCAGCCAACTGGGGCGACGGAGAGTTTCTGGAATGCGATGTTGCGAAAGTCGAGTCCACCGATCTTCCCGGCCACGCCGACCTTGCATGGGCCTCCTTCCCTTGCCAAGACCTGTCGCTGGCGGGAGCCGGAGCCGGTTTGAGCGGCTATCGTTCGGGAGCGTTCTGGCCGTTCTGGAATCTCATGAAAGATTTGAACAGCGGAGGCCGCGCGCCGCGGCTGATCGTGCTTGAAAACGTACTCGGGGCGCTGAGTTCGCACGATGGCAAGGACTTCGCCGCCATCGGCGCCGCCATGGCGAAAGCAGGCTATCGCCTAGGGGCCATGGTTATCAACGCCGTGGAGTTCGTGCCGCAATCGCGCCCTCGCCTGTTCATAGTCGGGGTGCACGCTTCAATGGCGCTCGATCCATCGCTGACGACAACCGGCCCGAATGCGGAATGGCACTCACCCACGCTGATCGATGCCCACGACAAACTTCCGCCCTCCGTGCGCCGCTCATGGGTGTGGTGGAAGTTGCCCGAGCCGCAGCCGCGAACCACCACGTTTGGGGACATCGTCGAAGAGGAGCCTGCTGGCGTTGCATGGCATTCGCACAAGGAAACGCGACAACTGCTCGACATGATGAGCCAGATCAACCGGGCCAAGGTCGAAGCAGTCGTCAAGGCCGGCAAACGAAAGGTTGGCGCAATCTACAAGCGAACCCGAATAGATGAAGCCAGCGGCATGAAAGTGCAGCGTGCGGAAATTCGGTTCGATGACGTGGCCGGTTGTTTGCGCACACCGGCAGGCGGCTCCAGTCGCCAAGTCATCATGGTTGTAGATGGCCAGAACATCCGTTCTCGCCTGCTGTCGCCTCGCGAAGCGGCGCGCTTGATGGGATTGCCAGATTCCTACCAGCTCCCCAGAAATTACAACGCCGCATATCACCTTGCTGGAGATGGCGTCGCCGTTCCTGTGGTGCGCCATCTGGCCGAACACTTGCTGGAGCCGTTGCTCGCTTTCGGGACGCATCCAAAGACAAGAGCTGCATGAGCAAGAAGCCGAGAAAATCCGAGTTGCCAACCAACCAGGTTCAGGAATTCCGAAACCTGCTTGCGGCCGCCCTTGAAAAAGAAGACGGCCAAGGGCGCAAATGGGCCAACGCAAAGTGGGGCGTTTACGCCTTTTTCGACTATGACGGAGAACCCATCTACGTCGGACAGACGAATGAGCAACTGAGGACTCGCGTTCGAAGACACCTGACGAATCAACGCACGGATGCCGTGGCGATGCGGGTGCTGGACATCTTCGAGGTTGCGGAAATGCAACTATGGCCGCTATGGGAGCTTGAAAGTCGGAACGCAAGCGACGAGGGCGCTAAAGCGATACTTGATGCGGCCGAATACACCGCGTACCTCGAAGCCATCATGGCAAGCCGCTTCAAGGCTATTCTCAACGAGAAGATACCGCCGAGATCGAAGTCAGTTGCGCTTCCCCCCAGCGAGAAGTTCACTTTGATTTCGGCGGAGACCAGAAAAAACCTCGGGCATCCCGATACGCGCATTGCGCGTCGCTCCGACACCATTGCCAGGCTGGCGGCCGTCGTGCACGAACGCGGAGAAGTCTCGGACGGATTGCGGCGCGTCCTGGTTATTCAAGCCGTTCGCCTCGCCTATTTGACGGCATTGCGCCTTGCTCAGGCCGAAGGGAAGCCAGAACCCGATCCAACTGCTATCAACGTGGAGCAGTTGATAGGCTCCGTATTGACTGAATACGACGATCAGGACAAAACCGACGCGGAAGACTGAGCATTGATAGAGTCGCGCGAGCAACGCAGCCGCATTATGCGAACAGTTCGCTCCCGCGACACCGCTCCGGAAATTGCCGTGCGTCATACGCTCAGAGAACTTGGTCATCGCGGCTATCGACTCCACCGCACTGATCTGCCAGGAAAGCCGGATATCGCCTTCATCGGCCTCAAAAAAACAATCTTCGTCCATGTTGCTTCTGGCACGGGCACGATTGCCCACGAGGTGATCGCGAGCCTGTTGTCAATGCCCAATACTGGCGTGAAAAGATCGCGCGCAATCACCGCCGTGATCAAGAACATCTAGCGGAGCTAAATTTGCTTGACTGGAAGGCATTGATCGTTTGGGAATGCGAAATGCGCGACGAAGCCAGAACGCGAAAGCGTCTTACAACGTTCTTGCGTCGATAAGCTTCGCAACAGCGGGTCAAGACTGCGCTACAACAACTCAAGCCCTTTCAATGCCGCCGCTACAGTCTGCCGGCGCACCGCTTCGCGGTCGCCCTCGAATTGGAATATCTCGGCGCGCGGATAGCCGCCGCGACGCTTCCAGCCGATCCAGACCATGCCGACCGGCTTGTCGGGCGTCCCTCCGCCCGGGCCGGCGATGCCAGTCACCGCGACCGCGATGCCGGCACTCGAATGCAGGAAGGCCCCGGACACCATTTCGAGCACCGTCTCGCGACTGACCGCACCGAACCGCCCCAGCGTCTGCGGACGCACGCCCAGCAGCGCCTGCTTGGCTTCGTAGCTGTAAGCGGCCAGACCGCAGTCGAACCAGTCCGAACTGCCAGCGATATCGGTGACCGTCTTGGCGATCCAGCCGCCGGTGCAGCTTTCGGCAGTCACCAGCATCAGGTGCTGCGCCTTGA
>JANYBR010000020.1 GCA_025360685.1 Pseudomonadota bacterium | reverse complement strand
TACGGCCAGGAGCGAAAATCCCCCCCCACACGGGGATGATAAATACAAGATTGATCTGTCACATCCCCCTGATCGTGCCTGAGAAATGCGGATTTCGGGTGGGTAACCAAACCCGGGAATGGGTCGAACGAAAAGCACTCGTCTTCGATGACACGATCGAGCATGAGGCGTGGAACAACAGCGGTGACCTTCGCGTTGTGTTGATTTTCGACATTTGGAGACCTGAGTTGACCGAAGAAGAACGTGGCCTGGTGGCGGCTATGCTCGAAGCTGTTGATGCCTATCGGGGGCGGCCGCAATGGCGGGAATGAACGATCGATGCAATTCTAGAAGCCCGCGCACTGCCCCGTTTTATCCATCGCCGGGGAAAGTGTTCACACATGCTGCCCGCCATTGATGTGCAGCTCGGCACCCGTGACGTAGCTCGATTGGTCCGTGCACAGATAATAGATCGCCTTGGCGACTTCCTCGGGCAGGCCGAGGCGGCGCAGCGGGATGGTCTCGACGATCTTGTCGGTGCCCGGTGAGAGGATCGCGGTGTCGATCTCGCCGGGCGCGATGGCGTTGACCCGAACGCCGAGCGGCCCGAAATCCGACGCCATCTCGCGCGTCAGCGCCGCCAGCGCCGCCTTGGATGTGGAATAGGCCGCGCCTGCGAACGGGTGCACCCGCCCGCCGGCGATGGAGGTGACGTTGACGATGGCGCCCTGCGCCGCCGTCAGCTCCTCGCGCAAGCCGCGTGCCAGCCAGATGGTGGCGAAGAGATTGACCTCGAAGACATGGCGCCAAGCGGCGCGGTCGGTGGTCAGCGTCGTCAGGCGCCGTCCATTCTCGCCCTTGGGCGATATCCCCGCATTGTTGACCAGCGCGTGCAGCTTGCCGACACCATTGGTCGTTGGGAGCCGCTCGCGCATCTCGGCGATGGCGCGGTCGGTGTCGTCGGGATCGGCGAGGTCGACCTGGATGTGATCCTCCGGCCCCGCCGCCCAGGGGCAGTTCTCCGGAAAGGCGTGCCGCGAGCAGGTGATGACGCGCCAGCCCGCGCTCGAGAAGCGCTTGACGGTGGCGTGGCCGATGCCGCGGCTCGCGCCGGTGAGGATCAGCGTCTTCTGCTCCTCGGCCTGCGGTTTGGCTGTTGTCATTTGGCCAGTCTATCATCGGGGCATGGCAATTGGGACTCGCGCGCAATGCACACGCAGGACCTGACGGCGCTGGCGCTGGTGTTGGCCGCGGCGGTGATCGCGGGGCTGGTGATGAACCGGCTGCGCCTGCCGGCGCTGGCCGGATTCATCCTGGTCGGCACCGTGCTGGGGCCGACGGGCTTCGGGCTGATCGAGAATTCCACCGCCATCGAGACGCTGGCCGATCTCGGCGTGCTGATGCTGCTGTTCATCCTGGGCATGGAGCTGCGGCTGCAATCGTTCCGCCGCCTGCTGCCGCTGGCCATCGGCGTGACGCTGGCGCAGGTCGCGGTGATGACCGGCGTGACGGTGCTGCTGGCGCAGGTGGCGAGCGGCGAGACCACGAGCGCGGTGGTGATTGGCTTCATGCTGGCGATTTCGTCGACCGCGGTGGCGATCAAGATGATGGACGATGCCGAGGAAACCCAGACCCGCGCCGGCAAGCTCACCACCGCCGTGCTGGTGGCGCAGGATCTCGCCGTGATCCCGCTGCTCTTGATCATCAACGCCATGGCGCCGCACCAGGGCGCGGCGGACATGGCGCTGATCGTCGGCAAGCTGGTGGTGGCCGGCGGACTGCTCGCCGGCTTCATCGTGCTGCTGACGCGGATCAAGAGCTTTCGCTTTCCGGCGTCGGAATTCTTCATGAAGGATTTCGATGTCGGAACGCTCGGCGTGCTCGGCATCTGCTTTGCCGCCGCGACGCTTTCGGGACTGCTGGGATTGTCGCCGGCGCTCGGCGCGTTCCTCGCGGGGCTCGCGGTCGGTCACTCGACCCTGCGGCGCACCGCGATCACCCTGGCGCAACCGGTGCAGAGCATCCTCATCTTCATCTTCTTCCTCTCGGTCGGATTGCTGATCGACCTGCACTATGTGCTGACGCATCTGTGGCTGATCGTGATCGTGCTGGGCGTGGTGACGGTGGGAAAGACCGCGCTGAACCTCCTCGTGCTGCAGGTGGCCGGCCAGGCGGGCGAGGTGGCGTTTCCCGCCGCCCTGTTCCTCTCGCCGGTGGGGGAATTCTCCTTCGTGCTCGCCACGGCCGGCACCACGGTGGGCGCGTTGACGCCGGAAGGCCACAAGCTCGCCATCGCGGTGATCGCGTTATCGTTGCTGGTGAGTCCGCTCTGGTTCGTCGGGGCGCGCCGCGCGCATTTGCTCGCCATGCGCGGCATCACCGAAGCCGATGCGCTGTTCAAGGAATCCTATGCGCGCGAGCTCTTGTTCCTGAAGCACTGGGGCGGGCGCGCGGCGAAAGTCGGTGCGCAGGCGGCCGCGGCGGCCTCGGCGTCAAGCCAGGCCGCGTCGCGCGGCATCGAACGCTATGGTGGCCAGCGCCGTCCGCCGAGCTTCACGCCGCCGCCGGAGGAATCCGACGACTATCTCGAACCCTGGGGCGACATTCCCAGCCCGGGAATATTGCCCACCGCGCCCGGTGCGCCCAAGCGCGGCGAGGAAAAGAAATAGCCCCCGCCTCGCCGAAGCTGCGCAACGCAGCTCAATTGACGGCGAGAGCCAACTTGCGGTTGGTCGCTCAGTGCGCCGTCTTGTGGAGCCGGTGGCGAGCGTGATGGTGGTGACGCGCATGTTCCGCGGCGTTTTCCGCGCGCTCCTCGTCGATGAAATGTCCGACCTTCGCATCAACCGTGCGGGCATCGGTTTCAGCCTGATCGGCCGCAGTCTGCGCTCGTTGCGCGGCGGCCGCAGCTGCCTCGGCCTGCGACACCGCGGCATCGGCGGTGGATTGCGCGTGCTTCACGGAATCCACCGTCGCGCATCCGCCGAGCGCCAGCGTTCCGGCCACCATGCCGATCATGGCGAGCCTATCCACAAAGACATGCATTGGAATCTCCTTTCAGGATGAAATCCAAAGAGACTAAGCATCGTGCAGATTGAACGGCCACCGACGGGCCGACGTTGACGCGGGTCAATGATTTCAAGGCAGGCGCCACAAAAAGAAACGGCGGCCGCGAAGGCCGCCGTTCCTCAACCTGTGACGCACCACTCATCTCAGCTATGCAGCCTGAACGGTGATCTTGCGTTCCAGCTTCTTGGCTTCGACGCTCTTGGGCAGCGTCACAGTCAGCACACCCTTTGTGTAGGTGGCTGCGATCTTGTCGGTCTGCACGCCTTCCGGCAACCCGAAGAAGCGCTCGAAGGCGCCATAGCTGCGTTCGGACACGACATAACCGGCGTCTGTTTCCTCTTTCTCTTCCTTCTTTTCTCCCTTGATGAGAAGTCCGCCATTGACCAGCTTCACCTCGATGTCTTTCTCGTCAATGCCGGGCAGTTCGGCCTTGATTTCGAAGGCGCCGTTCTTCTCCGTGACGTCGACGGCCGGCACAGTGGTGGACGCCGCAAAGCGTTCGGTCGGGACAAAATCGAACAGCGAGCGCCGGAACGGCATGAAGCCAAAGCCGTTGTCGAAATCGCCGAACAAACGTTCGATTTCGCGCCGCAGTGTTTCGATCGGATAGAACGGGCGTTTGGCGCCGTATGTCGTCGCAGGTTTCGTTTCGGTCTTGATGGGAAGTTTCGTGACAGTTTCAACCATGGCGACCTCCTATTGGGTCTGTGTGCACGCTGCCTTCGCAGCACGTTCTTATAGGAGCAACCGAATGCGGCTTTCCTGACGCGTATCAATGTTGCAGAAGAATCTTTCTGGTATGAGATTCGAGCGCATCGCGATGCCGACGTGCACCAAAGCGAAGGTCAGAAAAAATGATCTAGACTGCCATGGCCCGCACCGTCGTTAGGGGCAGTGCAGGCCATGACAGTTCAGGTGTAGTGGGCGCCATTTCGTACTCGGGGCCCGTCCCCGAAATTTGCTGCGCCAATTTCGACCTACCTCAACGGGAGGGTTGCCATCACGTCGCCTGAAGCGCGACTGGCATTTCCACGCCGGCGGGGTCCTGGTGGATGATGACCTCGGCGCGCGGGAACGCCACCATCAGGTCGGCCTCGACCGCATCGCTGATCTCGTGTGCCTTGAGCAGATTGATCTGCGGGTCGAGTTCGATGTGCAACTGGATGAAAGTGTGCACGCCGGCCGAGCGGGTGCGCAGATCGTGCATGCTGCGAACTTCGGCGTGCTGGCGCACGACGGCCTTGATCTTCTCGCGATCCGTGTCGGGCAGCTCGCGGTCCATCAGCTGGTCGTAGCTCTGGCGAAAGACATGCACCGCGCTCCAGGACAGGATCGCGGCCACCGCGATGCCGATGATCGGATCGGCGATGAGGATTCCGAACTGAGTCGACAGGATGATGCCCAGCACCACTCCGGCGTTGGTCACGACGTCACCAATATAGTGCATACTGTCCGCACCCACCGCGACCGATCCGGTGCGCGTTATGACGATGCGCTGGGCGATGACCAGAACCACGGTCATGGCGATCGAAAACGCCATCACGCCGAGGCCAACCGCGGCATATTCAATGGGATGCGGCGCGATCAGGCGGCTGATGGATTCGATGACGAGGAACGCCGCCGATCCGGCGATGAAGGCGCCCTGCCCCAGGCCCGCCAGCGGCTCCGCCTTGCCGTGACCGAAACGGTGCTCGCGGTCTGCCGGCGTCAGCGCATGGCGTATCGCGAGCAGATTGACGAAGGATGCGAACACGTCGAGGGCGGAGTCGGCCAGCGACGCCATCATGGCGATCGAGTCGGTCACGATGTAGGCCACCGTCTTCATGATCACGAGCACGGACGCCACGCCGACCGCCGCGATCGCCACGCGGATCATCATCGTACCGTGGGAGGCGTCGGGCTCGTTCACGGGAACAGCCGCTCTGTGCGCCATGCTTCTGTGCCCGCGCGGCGGTAGACCAGCCGGTCGTGCAGGCGGAACGGACGATTGCGCCAGAACTCGATCTCGTAGGGCGCGAGGCGGAAGCCGCCCCAATGCGGCGGGCGCGGCACCTTGCTCAAGGCATATTGCGCGGCGAACTTCGCAATCTCCTTCTCGAAGGCCCAGCGTGTTGCGACCGGGCGCGACTGCGCGCTCGCCCAGCAACCGATCTGGCTGTCTTTCGCGCGCGTGGCGAAATAGGCATCGGACTCGGCGGCGTTGGTCTTCTCCACGGTGCCGCGCACGCGAACCTGCTTGCCCAGGCCCTTCCAGTGAAAGCACAGCGCCGCGTGAGGCTGGCCGATCAGCTCGACGCCCTTGGCGCTCTCATAATTGGTGAAGAAAACGAAGCTGCCGTTCTCCGCGCCCTTGAGCAGCACCATGCGCACGTTCGGCCGGCCCTGCCCGTCCACCGTGGCCAGCGACATGGCATCTGGATCGTTTGGTTCGGATTTCTTCGCCTCGTCCATCCAGGTATGGAACAGCGCGAAGGGATCGTCCTTCACGCCGATGCCGCCATCGTCCACGGGTCCGCCGATCTCACTCATGGTTTTCCGCATAGCATCTTGACTGGCGGCACGGTAGCTTTCCGGGCGAGGGGTTGCCATGCATATGCGTCTGTTCGCGATTTACTTGTCCGGCATTTGCGTCGCGTTCGCAGGCGGATGCGCCACGGCGCACGACACAGAGGAGTTGAAGGCGATATTCGACAAGGGGCTCGCCGCGTACGATGCGGGCCGCTACGACGAAGCCTTCAAAACCTTCCATTCCATCGACGATGAAGACGTCGCGGCCATGCGCAACGAGGGACTGATGCTGCGCAAGGGGCTGGGCACGCCGAAGGACCCCAAGGCCGCCGAAGACATGCTGGCGCGTGCAGCCGAAGTCGGTCTTCCCACGGCGCAATACGATCTGGCCGAGATGCTTCTGAACGGCGAGGCGGGACCGCCCGACCCGAAACGCGCCCTGCCCTTGCTGGTTCAGGCCGCGACGGCACATCACCCCATCGCCGAGTACCGGCTGGGACGCTTCTACGAAGACGGCACGCTGGTGGAAAAGGACCTGAACTTCGCCAAGACGCTCTATACCGCAGCGGCTGCGGCCGGCGTTCAGGACGCCCGGGAGCGGCTCGTGGCGTTGGGCGGATCGGTGCCCGAAACCCTGCCTCAATCGCCGCCGGGCAAGCCTTAACACCGCAAATCGCGTACCTATATTGTCGGCGGGCCGCACGATTCCCGTGCGGCCGGGAGATTCCATGCGCGATCCGTACGAAATTCTGGGCGTGTCCAAGTCCGCGAGCGAGGCCGAGATCAAGAAGGCCTTCCGCAACCTCGCGAAAAAACACCATCCCGACACCCATGCCGGCGACAAGACCGCGCAGAAGAAATTCCAGGAAATCTCGGGCGCCTACGAGATCGTCGGCGAGAAGGACAAGCGCGCCAAGTTCGACGCCGGCGAGATCGATGCGTCGGGCAATCCGCGCGGCTTCGATCCGCGCCAGGGCGGCGGCGGCGGGTTTCATCCGGGCGGACCCGGCGGCGGCCCGCGCGATTTCCATTTCACCTGGGACAATCAGAACGGCGGCCAGGAAGGCTTCAACGCCGAGGATATCTTCGCCGACCTGCTCGGCGGGCGGGCGCGGCGCGGTCGCCAGCAACCGGCGCGCGGCGAAGATTTCACGGTGGCAACCACGATCAGCTTCGACGAAGCGGCGCGCGGCGGCACGCGGCGCGTGGTCGTGCCCAATGGCGAACAGATCGATGTGAAGATTCCCGTCGGCGTGAAAGACGGACAGCATGTCCGTATCAAGGGCCGCGGCGGCGCGGGCCGCAACGGAGGACCGCCGGGCGACATCCTCATCCAGCTCGCCATCGCGCCGCATCCCACGATGACGCGCGAAGGCAACGACATCCGCATGGAGCTGCCGGTCACGCTGAAGGAAGCTGTGCTGGGTGGAAAGGTTTCAGTGCCGACGCTGACTGGCACAGTGGCGCTCAGCGTGCCGCCCAATTCCAATACCGGCACGACGTTGCGCCTCAAAGGCAAGGGCATCGCGCCGCCCAACACGGCGGCCGGCGACCTGTATGTGAAACTGGTCGTCACCCTGCCCGACAAGCCGGACGCGGAGCTGGCGAAATTCACCGAAGACTGGAAGAACGACTACGATCCGAGAGCGAAAAAAGTCTAGGCAAGAAGCCGGACGCGCTGTCTGAGCGCCCGATTTCGCGCGACCGCCGAAAGAAATCGCGTGTCGGCAGTCACGACGTGAGTATCTTGACGAATGGCAGCCGCCAGATAGATGCAATCGTATATTGGATGACGAAGCTGAACGGCTAGATTGAGCGCGTCCTGCACATAGGCTTCGGAGGGCATGAGTGTGACGGGGGCACTGGCAAGTTTCGTCAATCGAGACTGCACGTCCGAAGCGGTGAGTTTTCCTGTGTTGGCATAGCGCCAGAGCGCGTTTCCGGCCTCAACCAGCCATAGCGTCGGCGCCACTAGCTCCTGTTCGAGAAGCATTCGCGCCGCGATCGACTCTTCCTCCGGCAGAACCCACTTCAGTGCGACCGAAGCATCGATGACAATCATCGCTTGTCGCGCTCTTCCCGAATAACGGCAGCCGAGTCGAATTTGAGACCACGATCGCTCAATTCCTTGCGCAACCTGTCCGCTTCTTTACAGAACTCGCTGGCTTTGGGCTTGACCGTTTCAGCCAGAATTGCACGCAGTTCGGCCTCGGTGCTGCGGCCGTTTTTCTTGGCGCGCACTTTTAACGCGGTAGCGATTCTTTCGGGCACGTCACGGATGAGAAACTGGGCCATGGCAATCGTGATAGCACATGCTATCACGGTTGACAAGATCAAACTCCGGACCTCGGTGTCGGTCCAAGCGCACCGTGATAGCATATAGGTGCGAACCGACAGGGCTCACCCAGGGGAGAACACGCCATGAAGATTGCGCTTTTGATTGCCGGCGCCGTGCTCGTGCTGCTCGGCGTACATTGGATCGGACAAGGCACCGGCATCTTCATCTGGCCCGCCAACCCGGTGATGGATAGCCACATCGAGTGGGCCTATTACGGCGTTTGCGCCGCCGTGGTTGGCGTGGTGCTCATCTGGTTCTCGCGGCGATAGTTCTACGAGATCATGCCGCGCGCGATCCAATTCTGCCGTTCGATCTCGCCATGTTGCGTCAGGCGCCGTGTGGAAGATCAAATTGGGCCATAACCGCGATTTCTCCGCGCTTGCCGCTGATCTCGACTCCCTGCTAAATTCATTCCGCCGCGCGACTGGCGAGAAGATGGGTCACCATCGGGGAGCGCGGCTTCAACTGGCCGTTCGCCTGGGCAGCCGACCAAATGGTCGGTACATCTTCCAAAAGGGAGACGCCCATGGACGCGCACCGCCGCCAGCTTCAAAGGTTCGATCCGGATATCGCCAACGCCATCACGGCCGAGGAACGCCGCCAGCAGGACGGCGTCGAGATGATCCCGTCTGAGAACTACACCTATCCCGAAGTGCTGGCCGCGCTCGGCTCGGTGCTGACCAACAAATATTCCGAAGGCTATCCCGGCCGGCGCTATTACGGCGGACAGGAATTCACCGACCGCATCGAGAATCTGGCGCGCGAGCGGGCCTGCGCCCTCTTCCGCGCCGAACACGCCAACGTGCAGCCGCTCTCCGGCTCGCCGATGAACCAGGCGGTCTATTTCGCCTTTCTCAACCCCGGCGACACGGTGCTGGCGATGGATCTGTCGCATGGCGGGCATCTGACGCATGGCGCGCCGGTCAGCCACATGGGCAAGGTGTTCAAGTTCGTGCGCTACAAGAGCGCGCCGCACCAGGGCGGAGCGATCGACTTCGATGCGCTGATAACCGTGGCGAAAGAGACGCGGCCCAAGCTGGTGCTGTGCGGCTACTCCTCATACCCGCGCGATTATGACTATGGCGCGTTCAAGAAGGTCGCGGACGAAGTCGGTGCGCTCACCATGGCGGACATCTCGCACATCGGCGGACTGGTCGCAGCCGATGCGATGCGCAATCCGTTCGATTCCGGCTTCGACGTGGTGACCACCACGACGCACAAATCCCTGCGCGGTCCGCGCGGGGGACTCATCCTGTGCAAGAAGGAGCACGCCAAGAAGATCGATCCCTCCGTGTTTCCCGGACTGCAGGGCGGGCCGCATATGAACAACGTCGCCAGTGCCGCGATCACGTTCAAGAAAGCGGCGGAGCCCGAATTCAAGCAGTACGCGCGTGCGATCCTGCGCAACGCGAAGGCGCTCGCCGCCGCGCTGATGGCGGAAGGCGCCAAGCTGATCACCGATGGCACCGACAATCACCTGCTGGTGATCGACACGGTCGCGAGCTTCGATCTCGACGGGCGCGCGGCGGAGGAAGCGCTCGACCGCATCGGCATCACCACCAACAAGCAGATCATCCCGGACGATCCGCTTCCGCCGCTGCGGCCGTCGGGCATCCGTCTGGGAACTCCCGCCTGCACCACGCGCGGCATGGACGAGGACGACATGCGCCAGCTCGCCAAATGGATGGTGCAGGCCCTGCGCGCGCCGCAGGACGCCGCCGCCACCGAGCGAACCCATCGCGAGGTGATCGCGATGTGTCGCAGTCATCCGGTGCCCGGGATTTCCTAGGCCGCCAGCCCGGCCGCCCATTTGGCGAAGGTGAGCCAGGGTGCGGTGTGCGAGATCATGTCCCGCACCGGACCCTCGGCCAGGAGAGCCACGGCGCCAAGCGCGGTCGCCGGATGGATATTGCGTCGCGAGTACAGATCCCAGATTGCAATCGGGATGACCAACGCCGCTGTCGTCCACATCGCGAGCGGCGGCGTGCTGATATAGGGCTCGAACGGCCAGCGTGCGATGCCTGCCTCGGCGATCGCCAGCGTTCCGATCAGCATGAGACGCTTGTGCGCCTGTGGCCGCTTGCGCAGCGCCAGCGCCGACCCCGTGAACAGGGCAAATACAAAGAGGCCGGCATAGGGAACGACCAGGAATTCAAGCGGCGGAACGGGAATGTCGATGAAGCCGCCGGGTCGGTGCGCCGCGATCGCGCCGCCGATGGCTCCAAGCACGAGCATTAGAGGAACCAGACCATAAGCCACGACACCGAGCCGGCGATGCAGCGCCACATTGCCCGCGCGAACCAACGACGCCTGGGTGAAGAGCATCACGAACCAGAGCGTGAAGACCACGCCATGCACATAGAAGTACATTTCCGTTGGCGCATGTACGGTCGGAAACAGCGGCCGCAGGAGAAAGGAGCGCGCGAAGCCGAGCGCGACTGCCGCAATGATTGCGGCGATCATCGACTGATAAAAACGTCTTTCAGGATTCGCCGCGCGATCCGCGGCCATGGACAGTGTCATCGCAGCCCCCAGAACTGTTCGAGCCAGAGTCTAGTGCAAGGCGGCGCCGTTTGTCGCCACTCCGGTTGGCCACACGCCCGCACCCACGCCACGGCGCCTAACCGTCTTGGGTATGAACTGTGCTGACGTGGCGACGCCGCAAGCGAGCCTGGCCCGCTTGCGCCGCCGCCGATTCGTTTTACGGCTTCTTGACCGGTGCAGGATTGGCCGGTGTCGCCGGAGCGGGCGGAGTTGCCGGTGTCACTTTTTGATCGGGCGAGCCGTTGCCGTCGCCGTCACGATCCCAGTGATGCATCCAGCCCATGCCCGGACCGTGCATCATGCCCATGCCGTACGGGGTGTCGGCGCCTTTTGGCATGGCGACAACCGCCACGATCGACAGGATCGCGAGTATGAACACCCAAAGTCCCAGAAGCCGTCCGATGAGCGCAACGAGTCCGTCGGCCTTACTTGCCGTCCACAGAAGCAGATATCCGATGATCGCCAGCACGGTGACGTGCAAGACGATGCCTACCAACATGTGCA